>JAUMXP010000124.1 GCA_030529125.1 Eubacteriales bacterium
TGTAGGTGTGGTCTGATTGCAAGCATAGTTTTATCTGTTCATACAGAGTATCAGGCTCAGTTTTGAAAATTTTCGGGCGGACACAGTCGCACGTAGCCCAGTTGTCAATATGCGGCAGAAATTCTCTTAATAAACAAAGAGCTTTTTCAAAGTCTTTTTCGTATTCTATCAGAAAGCCATGTAGGTGTTTTTCTTCCAGATAATAGTGCTCTGGATTGTTAAGAAAACCTAAAGCGACAGATGTGCCTTTAATTGATTTTGCAAGTGCTCTGATAACAGGTGTTCGAACACCTATAATATGGTCTTTACTAATACTCGGAATCAGCGAAGATGTAAAATCACGATACGTGTCGTCTTTATTTTCTTTTAAAAATTGCGTTATATCACGCGGTTCTTTCAAACATTCTATATCTATACTATACATATAGTCAGTATAGCATACTAAATTTTTAGTTTCAATATAGATTAAAATGTGATATAATACTTTTAATATAAAAGGAGATGCTTTTATGAAAGAATTTTTACAGTACATAAAAACAATGCCAGCGTTTCTTAATGCGCTGTTGGTGTTTGTAGTCGGAATTATAGTTTTAATTATAATTTATAAGATTTTAAAGAAGACCCTGTCTAAAACAAAGCTTGATATATCACTACAGAAGTTCTTTCTGAAATCGGTTATGATTATTGGTGTGTTGCTGATACTTATCTGTGGTTTGTCTACAGCAGGTATTTCTACAACAGGGCTTATCGCAGGTTTCTCTGCTGCCGGTGCAGCGGTAGCTTTAGCTTTAAAGGACAGCCTGTCCAATATTGCGGGAGGTATAGTACTGCTTATCACTCATCCGTTTGTGACAGGGGACACTATCGAAATAGGTTCGTACACAGGTCAGGTAAAGCAAATTGATATTTTGCAGACTACTGTTATTACAGCTGATAAGAAGACCATCGTCATTCCTAACGGTATGTTGTCTTCAGATGAAGTGGTGAATTACTCGAAAGAGCCGTTAAGACGAGTGGATATAATCATCCCAATCAGCTATGACAGTGATGTCGAGGTTGCTAAAAAATCTGTAGTTAAGGCAGCTAAGATGGAAGAAAAGGTCCTTATGGAGCCTGAAAAACCGTTTGTCAGAGTAAAGGAATATGCTGACAGTAGTGTTAATCTGATTGTCAAAGTCTGGTGCAAAAACGAAGATTATTGGGATGTCTATCACAGTGTTATAGAGAAAGTCCGCATTTGCTTTAATGAGGACTCGGTTGAGATTCCATTTCAGCATATCGACGTACATATGTTTAAAGAAAACTAAAACAAAAGCTCCCGTGTTAATATACGGGAGCTTTACTTTTATATATAGCTGACAAGCTCTGATAAATCTTTGCGTTTTTTATCGCGAAGTCTATCATCTTTTGAATAGCCGACACAGATGACAAGTCTGACAGGTTCAGAAAGATTACATATCTCTCTTATTTTCTTATCATCAAGCCAACCTAAGATACAGGTAGATAATCCCTGTGCGGTTGCTTCTGCAGTGATATAGGCGCTGACGATACCGATATCCATAGAGCGGTAGTCGTTACCCTTGAATTTTGCACCTACTGCTGCGGTTCTTACATACGGCTTTTCGGATATAACGATCATCACAGGAGCGTCTGATGCGAATTTGTTCATGCCCATAGACTGTGTAGCTTTCGCAACTCTTCTGGCTGTGTCACCTGTACATACGCTAAGATGATACGGCTGACCGTTACACGCTGACGGAGCCAAGCGCGCTGCCTGCAAAACAGCATCGAGCTTATCTTTTTCCACCTCTTTGTCGGGATTATATTTTCTGCACGACTGGCGTGTCTGAGCAATTTCTAAAAAGTTCATTAGTTCCTCCGTTTTAAAAAATCCACCCAACGTACTATTGGGTGGATTTCTGTTATTATTTTTGTAGTAGTTTAGCCTGCTTTTTTATAGCTTCAAACGATGCGTCAGAGATAACGTGCTCCATTTTGCATGCATCCTGAGAAGCAGTTTCTTTGTCTACACCGATTAAGGTGAGGAAGTTGGTAATTTCGGTGTGACGTTCGTATATTTTTTCAGCAACTGCCCTGCCTTCATTTGTAAGGCTCAGAAAACCATGCTCTGTAACAGTGACAAAACCACCACTCTTTAATAGTCCGAGTGCACGGCTGACGCTCGGTTTACTGAAACCCATATATTCGCTGATGTCAATAGCGCGTATATTAGGGTTTTCTTTAGATAAAACGAGAATGCTCTCGAGGTACATCTCGCCTGATTCCTGAATAGACATATTATCTCCTTTAGCTTAAACTATCGAAAATATCAGCTATGATTTCGCGTTCATCCATATGATATTTAACGCCTCTGATTTCCTGATAATCTTCGTGACCTTTTCCCGCAAGCACTATAATATCACCGCTACGTGCGTTTTCGATGCAGTAACGGATAGCCTCAACTCGGTTAGGAATAATGATGTATTTTCCGTCTGTTTTGTCTAAACCGACCTTGATATCCTTGATGATGTCCATAACGTCCTCAAAACGGGAGTTGTCTTCAGTAATAACTGATAGGTCAGATAGTCTGCCTGAAACCTCGCCCATCTCATAGCGGCGGTCTTTAGGTCTGTTACCACCGGCACCGAACATAGTAACAAGGCGGTTAGGGTTGTATTCTTTGAGCGTTGTGAGGATATTCTCCATCGACAGTGCATTGTGAGCATAGTCAATGAGAATAGTAAAGTCGCCAACAACAGGGACAGCCTCGACTCTGCCTTTAACCTTAACTTCGTTTAATCCGTCTAAAATATCTTTATCTGTAAGGTCAAAGTGACGGCATACAGATATTGCAGCAAGTGCGTTGTATACAGAAAAACGTCCAGGGATAGCAACATCAACAGAAAGCTCTTTAACACCTGTTGTATCAAAATGTACACCGATATAGCCAGGGCGAGCGATGAGGGAGTCGTTGTGAGCAACTAAATCAGCGTTGCTAGAAAAGCCGTATGTTTCAATTTCGCATGTATGGTCTTTGATAACGTCCTGCCATACTTCATCGTCAGCGTTGATAAGACCTTTTTTACACTGCTTGAACAGTAATGACTTGCAGTTCAAGTATTCTTCCATATCCTTGTGCTCACTGTCACCGATATGGTCGTTAGAGAAGTTTGTAAATACGCCGTAGTCAAAAACAATGCCATCAGTGCGGTGCCACTTAAGGCCAAGTGAAGAAGCTTCGATTACCATAGCTTTGCAACCTTCGTTTACCATTTTGCGCATAGCTTGTTGGATTTCGTATGACTCAGGAGTAGTGTTGTTAGTTTTATATATCTGATTATCAATGACAATACCCAATGTACCGATGGTAGCGGTTTTGATGCCTGCTTTCTCGAGTATTGAGCGAATCATAGCAACTGTTGTAGTTTTGCCCTTTGTGCCGGTTATGGCGATAGTCTTGAGCTGATCAGCGGGATGAGAGAAGTACTCAACGCTCATTTTTGCAAGAGCTATGCGGGTGTTGTTGGTTTTGATAACGCTAACACCTTGTGGTGCATCGTACTCATCTTCAACAATAAGCGCTACTGCTCCTTTTTCGATTGCGTCCGGAATAAACTTGTGTCCGTCTACGTTAAAACCTTTGAGACATACAAAGGCGCAACCCGGAGTGACCTTTCTGGAGTCGTAGATTACGTCAATGATGTCGATGTCTGTATCGCCTTTGAGTACGCTGTATTCACAACAAGAGAGTAATTTGCTCAGTTTCATAAAAAATTCCTCCGATATATAGTCTCAGATAGCATGTCTGAGAGGTTACTTTAATATATATTATATGTAATAGTAGCTTAATTTTTGTTCGATGTCAAACCTTGAAAATCTATATATAGTAGGTGTGTAAGATGAATTTTGGTAAAAATACACTAAAAAAATATTTCGAGTTGTAATTTTTAGCATATAATTCGTTTATAGAAATAAAAACTGTTTTGATGAGGCAGTTCGACCTAAAAACATGAAAAGTGATTGACATAATGCACAAAACGAGTTTCGTCAAAAGCGATAAAAATAAATATGTGCATTTATGCAACATTTCTAATTATCAGAAAATCCATAGTTAAATTAACTAAATTGAAGGGAGGTTTTTATTGTTTTAGATAAAAAGTACAAAGGGAGTTGAAAAAAGCACTCTCAATATGATAAAATTTAGATACAGTGATATAGTGCCGTCGATACGGATTTTCGACGGTCACTGGCACTCTCCGGAATAGCCCGGAACAATATATTTTATAGAAAGGAAATCCGACTATGAAAAGAATTTTAGCTTTAATCATCGCTATTCTTATGATGGCTACATTATTTGTAGGCTGTGGCGATGAAGCAACTACTCCTGAAGGTGAAGACGGCGGCGAAGTTGCTGTAGGTCTCGAGCCAGAATCAGGCGCAACACTTAAGGTTTGGGCACCAGACGCTGCTCTTGATGTATTCAAGGCTCAGTGTGATGCATTTATCGCAAAGTATCCTGATGCAAACATCAAGATTGAAGTTGTAGCTCAGGGCGAAGGCGATGCTGCTACTAACCTTCTTAACGACCCAGAGGCTGCTGCTGACGTATTCAGCTTTGCATGCGACCAGCTCA
>JAUMXP010000125.1 GCA_030529125.1 Eubacteriales bacterium
TTCTTTCTGGCCAGCTGGTCTCCTTCTTTCTTTTATTTTCTTTCTTCTCTTCTGTTTGGCGTTTTTATCTCTGCTCTTTATGATGTTGTCAGGATACTTCGTTTTGTCGGATTCACACGTTTGTGGCAGATAGTAATTACAGACATTCTGTACTTTTTTGTTTGCGCTGTGCTTACTGTATTATTTGCTCTGCCGTTTAATAAAGGCTTAGTCAGATACTTCGTTATTTTTGGAGAAGCACTGGGTTTTATAGCCTATCGATTTACACTTGGGGAAGTAACAGCGAAAATATACGGCTTTATTATTCGTGTTTTACGTAAAATACTCAAAAAAACTTTGAAATTACTTGTAAAAATTTTAAATAAACTATTGAAAGTAAATAGATTCGTAGTGTATAATGTAGGTGTAATATTATATAAAACACAAAATATAGTGTTTAGGAAGAAAAGGAAAACTTATGAGCACAAAGAAAAAAGCTGAAAAATCACAGATTAATCTGCGATATGTAGTGTTGTGCGTTGTAATTTTGGTTTTTACTGTTTATTCTGTCGTTACTCTGGTTGATCTCTACGCTCAGATAGGTGAGAAGCAGTCTGAGCTTGATAAACTCAACGCTGAGATTACCATCCAGGAAATCAAGAACGAAGACATGAACGATTTATATAATTCATCAGATGAGGAATTTGCTGATTACATAGAACAGATAGCCCGCGAGGATCTTGATTATATCAGACAGGGCGAGCGTATATTTGTTAATGTAGCAGGAGATTAAAATAAACCAAATGTTAAGGGGTACAACACACTAATGTCAGTTGAAGTAGGCGCAATCGTAAAAGGAAAAATAACAGGTATTATTAAATTCGGCGCATTCGTCGAATTAACAGACGGCAAAAAAGGCATGGTACATATCTCTGAGGTATCACGCTCTTATGTCGAGGATATTACAAAGGTATTATCAGTAGGACAGGAAGTAGAATGCAAGATAATTTCTATAGCAGATGACGGTAAGCTTGCACTCTCTATTAAACAAGCAACACCTGCTACAGATAAGCCTATGAATAAACGTGAGTTCAAACCAAAGGCTCCTAGAAAATATACACCTGCACCTAAGGTTACCTCACCGCCTGATTTTGAGTGGCAGAGTTCATCACATTCTGCATCTTCTTTTGAGGATATGATGTCCAAATTCAAGAAGCAGAGTGAGGACAAGATGTCAGACCTGAAACGTGGAGAGAGTCGCGGCTACAGCCGTAGAGGCAACGGCAGCGGCAGAAAATAAAATACAATACTTATCACAATGCAAAGGAGGCATTACTATGAAGATTACCTATACCGCTAGAAAGGTTAATCTGAGAGACAATTTCAAGGAGCGTGTAGAGAAAAAGCTCAAGAAATTTGAGAAAATTTTCTCCGAAGATGCTACTGTAAATGTTGTTGTCACAATGAACAAAAACAACCAGACTGTTGAGATTACAATCAAAGATAACTCAATGGTTTACAGGGCAGAGAAGACGCAGCTTGAAATGAACGATGCCGTTGATAAATGTGTTGATGTGCTAGGTAGACAGCTTCGCAAGAACAAAGCAAAGCTTGAGAAAAAACTCAAATCTGGTTCTATCGATGATTTGTTTGAAGCACCTATCGAAGATGCTGAGGAAGAAGAATACAAAATTATTCGTACTAAGCAGATTCCACTTAAACCAATCACTGTTGATGAAGCAATCTTGCAGATGAATATGGTTGGCCACAGTTTCTATATGTTTACTAACGTTGATACCAACGAAGTGAACGTTGTATATAGCCGAGAGAACGGTGCTTACGGTCTTTTGGAACCATCTTTTGATGATTAATAACGTATAATAGATATTATAGGCGGAAGTTTTCTTCCGCCTATTTTTAAGGAGATATTTATGACTTTTTGTGCTACTTGTCTGTTAGGACTTGAGGGCTTGGTTGCTAACGAATTGAGGTTTCATGAAATTGAAAACGTCGCAGCTGAAAACGGCAGAGTGCTTTTTGATGGTGACTTGCATACACTAGCAAGAGCTAATATCTGTTCACGTTATAGTGAACGAATCCTGATTCTGGTTAACGAGTTTACCGCTACAACATTCGAAGAGCTTTTTAAAGGGGTTAACAGCGTTGATTGGTCTAAGTATATCGACGTTACTGAAGCTTTCCCAGTGAAAGGTAACTCGATTAACTCAACACTATCTAGCGTTCCTGCGTGCCAGAAAATAATAAAAAAAGCAATAGTAGAAAATCTCAAAAAAACCTACGCAACAGATTGGTTTGAAGAGACAGGTTCAGTACATAAGATCCATTTTCTGATTATTAAAGACAAAGTCAGCATTATGATAGACACTTCAGGTGATGGCCTTCATAAGCGTGGTTGGAGAGAAAATGCAAACGCTGCACCAATTCGAGAAACTCTCGCTGCTGCTATGGTTGATTTGTCCCGAGTGCGCCGTAACCACATCGTATGTGACCCGTTTTGCGGTAGTGGTACTATATTGATTGAGTCTGCTCTTAAGGCATTGAATATTATGCCGGGTATCAATCGTAAATTTATCGCAGAAGATTGGACACAAGCAGATAAGGAAATATGGGAAGAGGAGCGTGAACGTGCGCGTTCTCTTATCAATACTGACTGCAGTTTTAAAGCGTATGGTTATGATATAGACGAAGAAGCGCTCAAACTTGCTAAAGAGAATGCTGAAAAAGCAGGAGTTGCTGACAGAATCGTTTTTGAAAAGAGAGATATTGCTGATTTTGAATTTGATTCTGACTATCTTTGTGTGATAACTAACCCACCGTATGGTGAACGTTTGCTTGATATTAATGAGGCTGAGCGTTTATATAAAATCATGGGTGAGAAGTTTCTTCGCAAAGATCACCACAGCTACACTGTTATCAGTCCTGACGAAGATTTTGAGAAATGCTTTGGCAGACCATCTGATAAGCGCCGTAAACTCTACAACGGTATGCTCAAATGCAATGTATATATGTATTTTAAGTAAAGTATCGTAGAAATTAAAACAGGGTGATATTATCACTCTGTTTTTTCTTTTTGCACATTGAAATATCTTTTGTAATATGCTATAATATCCGCGTTTGTTATATATTAGATAATAACTCCCAGATAAGGAAAGAATTTATGGTTTGTAATAATATTTTGGAAGCGATGGGAAACACTCCTATCATCAAACTACAGCATATGACAGGTCCTGATGATGCGGACATTCTTGTTAAGTTCGAAGGACTTAATGTCGGCGGTTCTATCAAGACCCGTACAGCGTATAATATGATCAAGGTGGCTCAGGAACAGGGACTTATCAATAAGGATACTATTATTGTTGAACCTACTTCAGGCAATCAGGGAATTGGTCTTGCGTTAGTTGGTGCTGTGCTTGGGCTGAAGGTCAAGATTATTATGCCTGACTCTGTTAGTGAAGAACGCAGAATGCTTGTAGAACATTATGGTGCAGAGGTTATTCTGGTGCATGATGCAGGCAATATCGGCGATTGTATCGAAGAATGCCTAAACATCGCTCTTACAATGAAAGCAGAGAATGACAACGTCTTTGTTCCACAGCAGTTCGAAAATCCTGCTAATCCTGAGATTCAACGCACAGGCACTGCAAAAGAGATACTAGAGCAGGTTGACGGCCCTATCCATGGCTTTTGCTCAGGTATCGGTACAGGCGGCACAATTACAGGTATAGGTGAAATGCTCAAAGAAGCTAACCCTGAGATAAGCATCTGGGCGGTTGAACCAGAGAACGCAGCTATACTATCAGGCGGCTCTATCGGCACACATGTTCAGATGGGCATAGGCGATGGTCTTATCCCTGATATACTGAACACTGAGATTTATGATGATGTTTGCATAGTTAAAGACGAAGAAGCACTACAGGCGTCTAAATATCTTGCATCTAAAGAAGGTATTATGTGTGGTATCAGCAGTGGTACTAATGTTGCTGCTGCGATGCGTATGGCTAAAATACTTGGTAAAGGTAAGACTGTAGTTACTGTACTGCCAGATACAGCTGAGAGATACTTCTCTACACCTTTGTTTGAGTGATTATGATTGTAAATCATCCTATTGAGCCATTGTTTAATAAGCACTCACGAGTACTGATTCTCGGTAGCTTTCCGTCTGTAAAATCAAGGGAAGAGATGTTCTTTTACGGGCACAAGCAGAATCGTTTCTGGAAAGTTGTATCAGCTGTTTTTGATGAAGCTACACCCGCTACTGTTGAAGAAAAACGAGATTTTGTACTAAGAAACAATCTAGCTTTGTGGGATGTGATTGCTTCGTGTGAAATTGTAGGCAGTTCTGACAGCTCTATCAAAAATGTTGTAGCAAATGACCTTAGTGTTATACTAAGTAACGCTAATATTGAGAAGATATTTGTCAACGGCAAAACAGCGTATAAATACTATAATAAATATATTCTTAACACTATCGGTGTTGAAGCCGTCTGTTTACCGTCTACATCGCCTGCTAACGCTATGTGGTCACTTGATAAATTAATTGAACACTGGCAGAAAATCAAGTTAATATGAATAAATACAAACAACGACTACTAAATAGTAGCCGTTGTTTTTTTATTTGTATTTA
>JAUMXP010000126.1 GCA_030529125.1 Eubacteriales bacterium
TAAGATGCCCTTATAGGGCTTACTCAAGCCTCTGGCTTAGCCTGAGGTTCTGACTATATAGGCATATCTTTGCAGATTTTTTCAGGATTTTTAACAAAAAGAGTTTCTATATCATAAGTATCTTCAAGCAAAGCTCTGGCTTTTGTTGTATCAGGTGTTCTGAATTTCATAGAATGGGCATCGCTTGCAATTATACTTGTTTGGTTATTGCTAAGCATTTCAAAAGCTATTTTTTTTGCAGTACTGCCATGATTGCCTGAAAAACTGTCTTTGTTAGATTGGAAAATACAGCCTTTGTTTTTAAGTGTTGTAAGAATATGAGGATTATACTTAACAAATTCGTAGCGTTCAGGATGAGCAACAACGGGAACTAAACCGAGATTTACAATACGATCAATCATAAAATCTACGAATTCAGGGTCTTCACAAAAGTCAAATTCGACAAGCAGATAGCGACTGTTGTTAAGCGTCAGAATTTTGCCTTCTTTGATTAAGGACGGCAAGTCAAACGTAACGAAAACTTCCATACCTTTGAGTAATGTAAGCTCCAAACCAGCTTCTTTTATAACAGACACAGCCTTTTTAAAGGTTTCTTCATAGAGAGGCCCGTAATAGTTGAGTGGTTGCTCGGGAACATTACAGTGAGGAGTTGCAATAATAGTTCTGATACCGCTGTTTACAGCAATTTTAGCCATTTCAAGCGTTTCATAAATATCAACTGCACCATCATCAAAGTCGGGAAGAATATGACAATGTATGTCAACCATAGGCATGCTCCTTTTAGTTTTAACATTATGCTTCGTTTAGCACACCACCAATAATAGAGGTGTCACTTTCAGAAAGATGTGACAACGCGTCGTTTATGATGTCGATTGTTGCGTAATCCTGTCTTATTACCAAAATTCCTGCATCAACGTATTTTGCTATGGTAACCGAGTCTGTAAGAATACCTGTTGGTGCGCTGTCGATGATAACATAGTCAGATTGTTCTTGTACATAGTTTAAAAGTTGTTCCATACGTTCGCTGAACAGCAATGTCGAACCGTCAGCAATAGCTTTACCTCCCGGAAGGAACATAAAGTTTTCCGTAGTATAAGGATTATTTGATTTTGCAATATCTATATATTCAGAAAGAGAAATCTCTTCGTTTAGATATTCGTACAATCCATTACCTTGCTCAAGACCGAAAATCGATCTGCCTGTCGGATGACGCATATCGCAGTCAATGAGAACGACTTTGTTTCCGCAAGACGCAAGAGAAAGAGATAGGTTAGCTGCAAAAAGGCTTTTTCCTTCAGTAGGGATAGCACTTGTGATAAGAAAGGTTTTGTACTTGTTTTTTTGTGCGATGTATTCGATTTTATTTCTAACCATACGGAATGGTTCCTCTATGATACCTTTAACATTTTCGTCAGTAATGAGAAAGTAATTCTGTGGTGAATTTGATCTTTTCTTTATATTTATTTTAGGAATTGAGCCCAACAGATTAAGACCGAGCTTGTTTTTGATTTCGCTTTTATGGAGAATAGTTCTGTTAACAATGAATATCAGGAATGACCATAAAAAGGCTATAAACAACCCTATAAGCACACAACTTAAGATTGTTCTTCTATATTCCATTGGATTGTCGGGTTTAGTCGGGATGCCTGTTTCATCAAGTGTGTTCATCGTCACTTTGCCGACAACAGATTCTGATACGTACGGATAGTTTTTGATAACCGATTCAAGAGTTTTGTACGCCATTTGCGGATCCTTATCAGTAACTGACAGGGTGAGAAGGTTGGTGTTTTCGACGACAGATGCATTTATTTCTCCAGTTATAGGTGTCCCCAGATCAGCTTCGACCTTTCGCTGCAGAAGATCACTTGTCAGAATATACGGAAAAGTCTGAGCCATTTGTTCTGCTGCAATATTATCGTAAAAATCAGATTGCATAGTGATGCTTTGCTCGTTTTTGATATTTACAGTAAAAGTGGAAGAAGCGGTGTACACAGGAGTGTATGTTTTGTTAGCCACAAAGTATCCTACAACAGCACCAATCAAAGCTAAAACAAGGAACATAGCCCACATACGTGGAATAGTCTTAAGATAATCGTTGAAAGACCGGACTTGGGTGAAGATATCGGTCTGTTCAGTTTTGTGACTACTTTGTGTACTCATCTTTTATACCTCTTTTTATGATGTTTTAGCTTAGAGTGCTTGGGTGAGGAAGAATTCTCTTCATAATTATAGTAGGCTCCATATTGGTTGTAAGCGCCGTATTTACTGTACTTGTTATATCTGCTGTATTTACCGTATTTTCCGTATCTGTTATAGGAATTATAAGAGCCATATCCGATGTTGATAATTGACATAGCAGAGTAAACATCGTTGAATACAAAACCGCATAAACCGGAATTGTACTTATTAAGCATATCGATAGTATCGTTAAGATGTGATACTTTAGCACCGTTTTGTTTAACTACCAGCACAGAAAAATCTGAATGTTTAGCAAAATACTCAGCGTTTGCACTGTGTTTAGCACAAGGTCCGTCGATAATAACGTAGTCGTATTCTTTTGCGAACTTTCCGACAAACTGTGAGAAGTTTTCGATGGAGTTAAATTTGTCAGGGTCCGAGGAAAATGTATCTCCTGACGGATTGACAAGAATGCTTAGATTACTGTTCTCTTTTTCATATATAAAGTCGTAAATGTCACACTTTGTACCATGGACAAAGTATTCGGAAAAATCAAGTCCCAGTACTTCAATCAACGACTCAGGGGAAAAACCACCACTGATGAGTAATACGCTTTTTCCTTGCTGGGCAAGCGATGTAGCCAGGTTTGCTGCTACAACAGATTTACCCTCTCTTTTTTTGTATGAGGTGATAAGAATAACATTTCCACCATTTTTCTCTTTGAAATACAGTGCGTTTGTACGGATTTTTTTAATAGTTTCACTAAATCCGAAACTCACACCAGGGGAGCCTATTAGCAGTCTTTTTTTATGTCTTAAAAGTCTGTCTTTTGTTTTTCTGTAAATTGATTCGTGACACACAACTCCTAAAAGTTTTGAGTCAAGTTTTTCGTTAGCATCCCACTCGGTTTTTATATTGTTGTAAAAGTATGAGTACGATGCAACAATTAGAATCACAACACCTGCAGAAATAAGAAGTGCATATGTAAGAGTTTGCTGATATGAAAAAGTATTAGACGGAGATGAAGGGAAGTTCGGAGCTTCAAAAATCTGTATAACAACATCGCCTAATACATCTTTTGAGAGTTGTGGATAAATATCAATCAGTGCTGTCAGCAGCTTAAAAGATTTAAGTGAGCTGTCACTTGTCACAGAAACTTCAAGCAGATTTGTGCTTTCTACTATAACAATATCAAGAGTAGCGTCAAATGAAGAATAGCCTGCTGTTTCTGCTGTTTTTTTCTTAAGTACAGAGCTGTCCAGAACACCTGTAATGGTGTCTATTAGCTTTGTGGTTTGTGTTATGTTGGCATAAGCACCTGTGTGATTCTCTTTAGCGGACACTACCATAGTACACTTGGAGGTATATACCGGTGAATAGTATATAGATGCACCTATATATGTTAACAAAACGGCACACACAGAAATACAGATAATCGAAAACCAGTTTTTTAGAATATCTTTAACTGCGACATAAATCGTGTCTATATATCTTGAATTATTTATTTCATCCATTAATAAAACCTTCTCTAATAATAAATTAATATACTACAACAGTAAGTCGGCTCTTTCCTTTTACATTTTCTGCACTGACATAATAATCAGCATAATATGTACCCGGAACCTTTGTGTTTACATTTGAAACGATAGACAGTGTTCCCTGGATATTAGAGCCTTTATAGTAAGCTCCCTTGTTAAAAACCGTACCAACAGGTAAATAGGTCAAATATTTTTTAAGTTCTACTTTAATGCCGGAATAGGAACTGTCATAAATCTCAATTTCTGTATTAAGATAAGATGTTTTTCCGCAGCTGTCGGTTACTCTGAGCTCGATAGGATATTTACCTGGTGTAAGATTGTCGATAACCTGTTCGAGTCCATAGCGCACTTTATCCGAAACGTCTCCGTCAATTACACTTTTAGCGCCAACATCTTTGAGAATATTAATTTTAGTTCCCACAGTGTAACTCAGTGGTGCTTTAAGAGTAAAAGTAGGTGGTTTATAGTCAGTATAGATAAGAGTGCGTTCATATCTGCCTACGTTCATACTGTCATCAACAGCCACATAAGTAATAACTCTTTCGTTATCAGCAATAAAGTCGGATATTTTTTCGATTACTATAGTGTCGCTTACATCACCACAAGTTTCGTCAAAAGCAGTCACGCCCTTGAGTAATTCTTCTTCTGTTACAGAGACGCTAGCGGTGATAGTATCTTCACTGCATTTAATTATTGGTGCTGTTGTATCTTTTGTTGCTCGCGTATATTGGTTATACAGGAAAAATGCAACAATAGATATTACAAGTAGCGATAAACATATTATGTTTTTCTTCATTTTTTTGACCTTCTTTTGATTGTGTATCTCTAAGTAAAAATTATATCATAAATGGGATATATGTAAAGGCGATTTTTTATCCTTTGAGTGTATGCAAAAAAGAAAATTTC
>JAUMXP010000127.1:0-4269 GCA_030529125.1 Eubacteriales bacterium
ACTTACACTCTAATATGTCACAGCTTGACGGTATTACTGATGCAGGCACTTTAGTTAAACGAGCTGCACAGTTTGGACATAGTGCTATTGCTATTACCGACCACGGCGTTGCTCAGGCTTTCCCTGATGCCATGAATGCGGCTGAAGGTATCAATCGTGACGAAAAGAAGATAAAAGTAATCTATGGTGTCGAAGCGTACTTTATGGATGACTTAGTTGAGTCTGTTGATGGTGACAAGGACGTATCGTTGGATGATACGTTTATCTGCTTCGATATTGAAACCACTGGTTTATCTCCTAAAACAGAGAGAATCACTGAAATCGGTGCTGTCAAGATTAAGAACGGCGAAGTTGTTGATCGTTTTTCTACTTTTGTTAACCCTGAAAAACCTATCCCTGCTAAGATAGTTGAACTGACAGGCATTACTGATGCTATGGTCAAAGATGCACCATCACAGAGCGAAGCTGTCAGAGCTTTTCTTGAGTTCTGCGGTGACAATATTCTTGTTGCTCACAATGCACCTTTTGATACATCGTTTATCAGAGCAGCGTGCAACGATATGGGTATAGAGTATAATTACACTTCGCTTGATACCGTCGCAATCAGTCGTGCTATATTGCCTGACATCAAGAATTGTAAACTTGATACCGTGGCTTCATATCTGCGACTTGGTGATTTCAATCACCACAGAGCAGTTGATGATGCTGAGATTTTGTCTAAAATATTTATCAGTCTATCAAACAGACTCAAAGATGATTATAATATCTATGATGTTAAAGATATCAATACTAAGATAGCGGGGGGAGACTTCAAGAAACTTCCTACTTATCACCAGATAATTCTTGTAAAGAATAAAACTGGCTTAAAAAACCTATACAGATTGATATCAATGTCACATCTAAAGTACTATTATCGCCGACCACGTATTCCTAAGTCTGAACTTATTAAGTACAGAGAAGGTCTTATCATAGGTTCTGCGTGCGAAGCTGGTGAGCTCTATCGTGCTATTATGATGGGTAAACCATGGAGCGAGCTTAAGTCTATCGCTTCTTTCTACGATTATCTTGAGATTCAGCCTAATGGTAATAATATGTTCATGGTCAGAAACGGTAAGGTTTCTTCTGTTGCTGAACTTGAAAAAATCAACAGAACAATAATTAAGCTTGCTGATCAACTCGGTATTCCAGTAGTTGCTACTGGTGACGTTCACTTCATGGACCCGCACGACAGCGAGTATAGAAAGATACTTATGGCGGGTCAGGGATTCTCTGACGCAGATGATCAGGCGCCGCTGTATTTCAGAACAACAGCAGAAATGCTTGACGAGTTTTCGTATCTTGGCGAAGAGAAAGCGTACGAGGTTGTTGTTGATAATCCTAACAAAATTGCTGATTCCTGCGAATGGGTCAGACCTATTCCAGAGGGTAACTTCCCACCATTTATCGAAGGTGCTGAGGAGCAGCTTGTATCAATTACATGGGAGAGAGCTAAGAAACGCTACGGCGATCCACTGCCTGATATTGTTAAGGCAAGACTGGATAAAGAGCTCAATTCTATTACTACATATGGTTTCTCTGTGCTGTATATGACAGCACAGAAACTTGTTGCTAAAAGTGAAGATTACGGCTACTTAGTTGGTTCACGAGGCAGTGTAGGTTCTTCTTTTGTTGCTACTATGTCAGGTATCTCAGAGGTAAACCCACTTTGCCCACATTATATCTGTCCTAATTGTAAAAATTCTGAATTTATAACTGATGGCAGTTACGGCTCAGGTTTTGACTTGCCTGCTAAGAAATGCCCTGTTTGCGGTGCTGAGTATGATCGCGACGGTCACGAAATTCCTTTCGAAACTTTCTTAGGATTTAAGGGCGATAAGGTCCCTGATATTGACCTTAACTTCAGTGGTGAGGTACAGTCGCGAGTACATAGATATACCGAAGAGCTTTTTGGTAAGGATAACGTCTTCAAAGCAGGTACTATCTCAACTATTGCTGAAAAGACAGGTATTGGCTTTGTTAAGAAATACTGCGAAGAACGCGGTCTTTCAATGCACAAAGCTGAGATTTCTCGACTTGCTAACGGCTTTACAGGTGTTAAACGTACAACGGGTCAGCATCCTGGTGGTATGGTAGTTGTACCGCGTGGTATGGAGGTTTACGACTTCTGTCCTGTACAGCACCCTGCTGATGATGTCGGCTCTGATAATATCACTACTCACTTCGATTTCCATTCTATTCATGATACTATTTGTAAGCTTGATGAGCTTGGCCATGATGTGCCGACGATTTATCATTATCTCGAAGAGTTTACCGGTATTCCTGTTATGAATGTATCTATGAGTGATCCTCAGGTTATGTCGTTGTTCACGTCGACTGAAGCCTTAGGAGTAACTCCTGAAGATATTGATGCACAAACAGGTACATACTCTATGCCTGAGCTCGGTACTCCTTTTGTACGACAGATGTTAGTCGACGCTCAGCCTAAGACGTTTACCGACTTGCTGCAGATTTCAGGTTTGTCACACGGTACTGACGTATGGATAGGAAATGCTGCTGATCTTATCAAAGACGGTACTTGTACAATTTCCGAAGTTATCGGTACTCGAGACTCAATTATGACATATTTGATGCATAAGGGTCTTGAGCCTGGTATGGCATTCAAGATTATGGAAATTGTGCGTAAAGGTAAAGCTACTAAACTGCTGACAGAGGAACATATAAATGCAATGAAAGAACACAATGTACCGCAATGGTATATTGATTCTTGTATGAAAATCAAGTATATGTTCCCTAAAGCACACGCTGCAGCCTATATGATTGCAGCACTCAGACTTGGTTGGTACAAGGTTCATAAGCCACTTGAATATTATGCGGCTTATTTTACTGTACGTAATGATAACTTTGACGGTGTAACCCTTATTAAGGGCAAACAAGCTGTTAAAGAAAAAATAAAATCTATTAATCAAAAAGGATTTGAAGCATCTGCTAAAGAGAAACAGGAAGTTCCAATGTTGCAGATTATGAACGAAATGCTTTGTCGTGGTATTGAGATTCTGCCTGTTGATGTTTACAAATCTGATTCAAAACGTTTTCTTATTGAAGACGGAAAAATCCGACTTCCTTTCTGCTCATTGTCAGGTATAGGTGAGTCTGCTGCTGAGAGTTTATCAGATATCGGTAAGACTACATCATACCTTTCTGTTGAAGATATGATACAGAAGACAAAAGTTAATAAGGCGGTTATTGAGATTCTCAGGGACGCTGGAGCTTTGGATGATATACCTGAGAGCTCCCAAATGTCACTATTTTAGTTAGGGGTGGTAATTTGAAAAAGATTTTTACTTTTAAAAATGTTTTATTACTTATTACTTACGCTATTTTGCTGATCTTTCTTTTGATAAACATCTCTATGGTCAGTTCAGTATTTTCAACTGTATTAGACGTTGTTATGCCGTTTATCTACGGATTTATACTGGCATATATACTGAGCTTTCCGTATAATTTCTTCTATAATAAATGTTTTAGAAAAGTCGGATTAAAGCACGAAAAGCTCAAGAAAGTCAAAAAACCTTTGGCTATGCTTTTAGCATATGTTGTATGTTTTGGAATTTTTGCATTTTTAGTTGGTATTCTTATTCCTGAACTATACAACAGTATTGTATCTTTGGTCGAAGAACTTCCTGGTTATATGGAGAATGTCAAAGAGTACATGACAGATATTCTTGCTTTTATTAAAGATAAGTTTGGATTTGATCTTTACAGTGAAGATAACTACAACAACTTTATGAGTTACCTTACAGGAAAATCTTCTTCTGAGATTATCAATACAGCTATTACTGAAATTTTCCCTGCTGCATTGAATTTTGCGAGCGGTTTTGCAACCGGTCTATATAACTGGATTATTGGTATATTTGTTTCTGTATATATGCTCTCATCTAAAGACAAACTTTGTCGCCAGTTAAGATCTGTTGTTGTTGCATACTTACCTCTTAAAATCAGCAGAAAAACAATTCAGATTACTGAACTGTGCAACAAAAAATGTGGTAAATTCCTGATTGGTAAGATTATTGATTCAGCTATAGTCGGTGTTATGTGCTTTATCGGCTTATCAATCTTCAGGTTTGATTATGCTTTGCTTATTTCTGTTGTTATTGGTATAACAAACGTTATTCCTTTCTTTGGACCATTTCTTGGTGCGATTCCATGTGCTTTCTTGCTTTTATTGGTAGATCCAATGGAAAGTTTCTGGTTTATAATTTTCATTATTAT
>JAUMXP010000127.1:4279-4591 GCA_030529125.1 Eubacteriales bacterium
GAAGCTCTGTATCTGTTGATTATTATTTTTATTCTTCAGCAGTTCGACGGTAATGTTCTTGGTCCTAAGGTTTTAGGCGAATCTGTTGGTATTTCAGGTTTCTGGATTTTGGTTTCTGTTATAGTCGGTGGCGGCTTATTCGGTATTTTAGGTATGCTTTTAGGTGTTCCTGTGTTTGCTGTGATTTATACACTTATCAAAGACGGCTCTGAAAGACGACTCAAGAAGAAACGTTCCGCACAGACTATAAATGAAATTTCGTTGATGCTCGATGAGCTTGAAACTGATATTTCTGAACAATGTATTATTTCT
>JAUMXP010000128.1 GCA_030529125.1 Eubacteriales bacterium
ATTATCTGATGCTATCATCATACAATATATTCAGAAAAATTTACTCAGCTAACAGAAGAAATCCACAGGATATGTTCGCAGTAAACAGCGAGGTATACTCAGGCTTTTCTGATGCTGCTATGAGCGTATTATCAGCACGCATATCAAGCGCAACAGACCCGATGTGTAAAACAGATTTTGTTAAAAAATGTGGTGAACTTGAAATATCTCCTGAAATTCTGGCTGATGAATATCCACAGATAGCAAGTTCAGTGTTCAATCTTATTCAACACGCAGAAAGTAATATGAAATTTAAAAAATAAGCTATATAAATACAGGTGGGCATTGCCCACCTGTTTTTCTTATTAATTGCCTGGTTATTCAGAACCTCTACTTACAAGTAAAGTAATAGTAGATTTCGCGTTAGCCTTATCCCCTGTTTTGTAGTCCTTATAACCTAGAACAGTGCCATCGCTGTAAGCATCGCTATACTGTGTTTCCTGTAAAACTACAAAGCCAAGATCAGTAAGCTGTTGAGCAGCGCTGTCTAAAGATTGATTTGTAACATCTGGTAAAGTAATCATCTCAGGGCCTTCACATACAACAAGATAAATAACAGAAGATTCTGTCTTGATAGGTTCACCCGGTAATGGAGTCTGAGCCATGATAGTGCCTTTGCTGACTGTATCGCTGTTAACACCCTCGGCAGCAACTTTAAACGAAACAGTGCTGTCAGCATTTGCTGCTACTACTTCATCATAGTTTTTGCCTACATAATCGTCTACAACAGGACCAGTCCAGTCTTCTGTAGCTTCTACAGCAACGGTGCTTTCTTCGACCTCTTCGTCGGCAAACAGACCCTGCAGTGGGTTAATTGAGAGCCAGAACAAACCAATCGCAGAGAAAATAAACAGAGCAACTACAGTAGCAACAATACCTACAAGTGTAGGGTTGACTGATGATTTCTTTCTGTCCTCATTCTTAATTGGTGTCATACTCGCAGTACGTGAGATTTCCTCCTGAATAGCCTGAACAGTAGACGCAACTGACAGCTGAGATCTGAGTTCTTCAAAGTTAGCTATACGCATATCTCTGCGCATCTGCAGACCATTAGCTAATGCAGTAACCACATGTGGAGGTAATCTCTTAACAGTATTGGTACTGATAAGAAGTCGTGAGTCTTTAGTACGTTCCTTAGCGTTAGCAGGCATATTACCTGTTAAAGCATAGAACAAAGTAGCAGTAAAGCCATAAATATCAGTAGCATCATCAAGCACATTATCATCGCGATACTGCTCAGGAGCAGCACAACCTGAATAAAGCTGAGATTTCAGCATTGTTCCACGCTTACGCTCGTTTTCAGTAGAAAAGCCGCTGAGAATAAGCTTGCCCTCAGAGTTGACTGATAAGTTGCTAGGAGCAACAGCGTAGTGACCAATACCAACCTTATGAAGTGCCTCGAGTAAAGAAACTATAGGCATCAGAAGCGGTCTAGCTTCGTCCCACTCCAGATGGCCGCCTTTACTCTTAACATATTCAGTGAAAGGTGTGTTGTCGATGTTTTCTTCGATAACATAACAAGTGTTATTCTCTCTGAAAACATCATCAATAACTACGCTAGCTGACATATCTGATAATGACATAATCTTATTGTAATAGTTCTCAAAATCAGAAACAGCTATGCTGTAATTAGTCACAGCCTCAGGAAGTATTTTGATTATCTTGTCGCCTTGTGCTCTGTCGAATAAACCAATAGGTAAAAACTCACGGATAACAACAACCTTACCAGTAGTTTTGTCATAACCTAGGTATCTGGTGCTTTCACCGTTAGTTGACAGATCTTTGGCAACAACATATTTATTATTGAGTATAGTACCATATGGCAAAAACGGAGCGCACTGTTCAACAGAATTGTCAAAGCCACAATTTGTACATACAGTATCATTAGATGCTATTTCATTAAGGCAACCCATACATAAATGCATAAAGTATCCTCCATAAAAGTCAAATTAACACATTTTACTTTAGTAGTATATCACAGAAGCGTAGTCATTAACAAGAAACACTACTGCATTTACTATTACATTTTTGTAAATAAGAATTAAAAATCAGCCTAAAAAACGCAAAAAATGTAACAACTACTTTTGCATTTGCCAGTCTTTCAAATCTTTAACTTCGTTATACATTCGAACATAGTTATCGTGCCTTGATTTAGGGATAATCCCCTCATCAACAGCAGCTATAACCGCACAGCCTTTTTCACACAGATGTGCACACGAAGTAAACTTACAATCATTGATATAATCTGAAAACTCAGGAAAACAGAACTGTAGATTTTCTTTACGTATAATCTCGTATCTGTCAAGGTCAACTGTAGAAAAACCCGGTGTGTCTGCAATATATCCGCCGTGACACTTAAAAAGCTCTACAGTACGTGTAGTGTGTCTGCCACGGCCGAGTTTATCGCTTATTTCTCCAGTTTTAAGTTCAAGATGCGGGAACAACGCATTCAGTAGCGTTGACTTACCTACACCGCTATTACCGGAAAAAGCTGACAGTTTGTTGTTAAGCACTTCTTTGATTTCATCTAAACCTTTGAGCGTAACGCTTGAATACTCAATTGTCTTGATACCTGCTTTGTTATAAATATCGATATATTCACTGCAATCGTGCAAGTCAGTTTTAGAGAATACAACCACAGGCTCTATTCCCTTATCGATTGCAGCACATATCATTTTATCAATGATATAGGTATTTACAGTAGGTTCGACAACCGAACTGACAATAACAAGTACATCAAGATTTGCAAGCGCAGGTCTAACTAAAGAGTTCTTGCGTTCTTTAACTGAAACAATAGAGCAGTAACCGTCACCATCAGGTACATCTATAGAAACATAATCACCGACAAGCGGAGTACAACCACGTTTTCGAAATACACCTCTAGCTTTACATTCGTAAATCTGATTATCAACTTCTACGTAGTAAAATCCACCGGTAATTTTAACAATTATGCCAGAATCAAGAATCATAAAGTTTTACTCCCCAGCTGTTTCGCTTGGTGCAGTTGGATCAGTAGATGGCTCACCTATAAACTCATTCATCTGGATAGTTTCTACTGATTCAGTTTCGAAATTGATAGAATACTCGCAGTACTCCTGTCCGTTAAGAGTAACTAATACGTTAACTGTCTTCTGACCTTTAACCTTAACTCCGTAATTTGTATTGTCTTTTGGAATTATCATCTTGCTGTATTCAGAGCTGAGCTCGTCATCAATGTAGACTTTCATATCTACTTCATAGTCAATATCAGCAGGTAGTTTGATGTAAACAGTAACTTCTTTTTCTTTATTACCTTTAGAGCATGTCAGAATAATCTCATAGTCACTGCTTATCGGGCTACCCTGAACAGGATTGTGTCTGATAACTGTATCCTTCTCAGCTTTGCTTGTTTCATCATAAGCTATAGAAACATTAGTAAAACCGAGCTCCTTGAGTTTAGCCTGAGCAGCAGTAGCCGACATACCCTTCAAGTCAGGCATCTCGTCTAAAACAGCAGGGCCTTTGGAAACAAATACATAAACAGTAGAGCCGATGTTTACCTTGGTACCGATCTGTGGGAACAAGCTATCTACAGAGTCTGGTGCTTTGTCTGAATATACATAGAGCACTACAGGCACAAGATTCATCTCTTTAATTTTTTCAACAGTAGCTTCTACACCACCATTTACACCAACAAACGGTACTGTAACTTCTGATTCAGAAGAGTTAATAACCAGTGAAATCCTAGAACCTTCTTTGATTTTCTTAGAACCAGGTTCAGGGTTCTGATAAATAATAGTATCTACTTCAAACTCGTCGCTGTAACGGCTTTCGTATTCAAACACAAAACGACCGTCATTTAATGCATTAGCGTCAGCTATTGACATACCTACAAAGTCAGGTACTTCAACTTCATCAGGCTGTGATGAGCTGTAGCCGTTAATAAAAGCAAAGCAAAGAAATACTATCAAAGTAATGATAGCAGCAAAAATCACACCCTTGATTGCTGATAATACAGGTGACTTAGCAGGAGAATCATCATAATCATTCTCAGAAGGTCTGTCAGTATCTCCACGTTTAGACTTCTTAACAGCTGCGCTGTATCCATGCTTTTCGTCAAAATATTTATATTCAAAGCTAATGCTTGGATTGAGTCTGAAGCGCTCAATATCAGAAAGCATAACCACAGCAGACAGATATCTGCTTTCAGGTGACTTCTGCATAGCTTTAATAGTGATTTCTTCAAGTCCAGCTGGAATATCAGGATTGATTTCGCGAGGACGTTTTGCTGTAGTCTGAAGTTGCATCAATGCAACAGAAACAGCGGAGTCAGCATCAAACGGCAATCTACCGGTTAACATCTCATACATCATAACACCGACAGAGTAGATGTCAGTCTTACCGTCAGTCTTGTCGCCTCTTGCCTGCTCAGGCGCGATATAATGAACAGAACCGATAGCCTGTTCTGTCATAGTACGTGTAGCATTGGAAGAAAAGCGTGCAATACCAAAGTCAGTTACTTTGATAGTACCATCCTGCAGAAGCATAATATT
>JAUMXP010000129.1 GCA_030529125.1 Eubacteriales bacterium
CAACCTCGCTGTAAAGCCCCTCAAACGGCAGGAACATAATAGCAAATTCAGTGGTGTTTGGTGGGTCGATATACTTGTCGTGAATGTCTTTTGCTTCTTTCTTGATAGTTGTAATAAGAGCTTTTGCAGCCATATCTACCGCTTCTTTTGAACCGCTCTCGTAAGCATCACGCAACGCAGCAAAAGTATCACCAGGGAATTTAGAGTCAATAGGAAGATAGATGAAGCCGTCGTCATCTGCAGGAAGTTTAACAGCAAATTCAACTACATCTTTTGAATTATTCTTAGTAGCAACATTTTCTGCATACTGCTCAGGAGCCAAGATTTCTTTGAGAATTGATGAAAGCTGGATTTCGCCCAGAATACCGCGTGTCTTAACATTGGAGAGCACCTTCTTAAGATCACCTACGCCTGACGCGATATTCTGCATCTCACCGAGTCCCTTGTACACTTGTTCTAGTCGCTCAGATACAAGCGCGAAAGACTTGTTCATCTTGTCTTCAAGAGTTTTCTGAAGTTTCTCGTCTACAGTTTCGCGCATTTTCTCGAGCTGTTTGTTATTATCCTCCTGAATATAGCTGAGTTTCTGCTCAACACTGCGACGGATGAGTTCGAGTTTCTGCTCGTTTTCCATAGCAAAGGTCTTGAGACGCTCCTCTATAGCCTTAGAATTTTCAACTTGAGTCTGTGCAAAGTTCTGCTGATTGAGCGCGATCATATCACCCATGTTCTTGACCGACTGCTGAGTTGACTGAACAAGCTCTTGTCTGACTGCTGAAAGCTGCTGTGCGTTTTTCTCGTAAAACTCGGTCATATCAGGCTTTGCACTACCCTTTTTAGATATCATAACCAAAGCAATAATACCGACAACGAGCGTTGCACATATAGCAAATAATATCAGTATACTTATGATTGATGTAGTCATATTTAGTACTCCTATATATTGTGTGTTTTAATTACACATTTATCTTAGCACCACAAGACTTCATAGTCAACAAAGATATCAAAATTGTGTTGCGATATATTTTTCACAGTTATTTGGCGAGTAAACAAACTCGCTTATGTGACTTTCATCATAGTAGTAACGTGGTTTAGACACCTTTTCTTCAGAATCAAAGGTATCAATAATAATCAACTTAATCTTCATTTTTGACGGAATTATACTCTTGATATATACGCTCGCTTGCTGACCTACTCTGACGTCATCTTTGAGCTCAGCAAGTCCTGCAAGATTAGGTGTGAGCTCTACAAAAGCCCCGTAGTTTTCAACCGAGCGCACTACACCTGACACAGTCTCGCCCACTGTGAAGTTATCTGCATTTTGTTGCCATGTACCGAGCAGTTCTTTGTGACTTAAGCTGATTCTACCGTTTTCTATTGAGCGGATAACAGCCTTAATATCCATACCTACCGTGAAACGTTCACGCGGATGCTCTATGCGCGAAACAGATATAGCATCTATCGGCATAAGCGCTACCACTCCGCAACCTATATCTGCAAATGCACCGAATGTCTCAAGATGAGTTATTTTAGCAGGTATAACATCACCAACACTAAGGGTATTTATGTACTCATTTATACACCTGCGCTGAGCTTTTTCTCTGCTTAATACTGCTAAGGTTGCACCGTTATCTGCAGTAGTAAAGTCAGTAATCACAAAGCTCACCGGTCGATTAACACGCGATATTACTGCTATGTCACGCACCGTGCCTTCTTTGATACCCACCGCACCTTCTTTGCGCGGGATTATGCCTTTAATCAAACCTAAATCCACAATCAAGTTGTGCTCAGAGTCACACAATGTTGCTTTTGCTTCTACTATTTTTTGTTCAAGCTTTGCTTCTCTCATGTTAGAAACCGACGACAGAATACGCATATTTTCGTGTGTATTCATCAACTTTCCCTCGGGTAAATAGCCTGTCATTTTATATCCTCCTTAGGCTTTTGTTTATAGATTTTTATGAAGTTTCAGGCTTAGATATACCAAAAGGATATATGAACTTTGTTTGAAATTTTGTGATAAGGTATTGAAAAGAAAAGGAATATATATTAGAATTGATTTGAGTTTTAAAAGAAAGGATATTTATTATGAAAAGAATACTTTTAGTTCTTCTGGCTGTGCTTATGGTAGCAACAGTTTTTGCAGGCTGTAAAGACGACACTATATACACAAGCACAACAGAAACAACAAAACAAAACACAGGCGATAATACTACAGAAACAACAAAAAGTGAGGTTATTACTATGACTTATGAAGAAGCTTACGAGTATCAGACAAGAGATCCTGAGCAGGGCGAAACTATCGCTATCATCCACACAGATTTCGGCGACATCTCTATGAGATTTTTAGACAAGGTTGCACCAGTAGCTGTTGAAAACTTCATCACACTCGCTAAAGACGGCAAATATGATGAAACAATCTTCCACAGAGTTATCAGCAACTTTATGATTCAGGGTGGCGACTACACAAACTTCAACGGTACAGGCGGTGAGTCTGCTTTTGGTCATGAATTTGACAATGAATGTGTAGAAAACATCTCAAACATCACAGGTTCTGTTGCTATGGCTAACGCAGGTCCTGACACAAACGGCAGCCAGTTCTACATCAATCAGGTAGACAACACATACTTAGACGGTGGCTACACAGTATTCGGTTGGGTATACGACGGCATGGACGTTGTTGATGCTATCGCTGCAGTACAGACAGACCCATACGACAAGCCAGTAGAGGACGTAGTTGTTCAGTCAGTAGAAGTTCTCACATACGAAGGTTAATTTTAGTCAGCGCAGTCTATTTTTCTTGAAAGGAATTTTAATATGTCTGATAAACCTATAGTCGCTATAATGTACGACTTTGACAAAACCCTGTGTACCAAAGATATGCAAGACTACAACTTCATACCTAGTTTATCTATGACATCTTCTGATTTCTGGGCTGCTGCTAACGGATTCGGCACTGATGAACACATGGATTCTATTTTAGCGTATATGTTCATGATGATTAAAAAATCAAAAGAAAAGAACATTCCGCTACTCAGAGAAACCTTAGTCAACAACGGAAAAGGTATTGAGCTGTATCCGGGAGTTGTCGAATGGTTTGACAGAATCAACCAGTTCGGTGCACTTATTGGTGTATCGGTTGAACACTACATAATTTCATCAGGTTTAAAAGAGATTATTGAAGGTTCAGGCATCAGCAAAAAATTCAAAGAGATATTTGCGTGTGAGTTTTACTACGATGAAACAGGTCACGCTGTGTGGCCTAAAACCGCAGTAAACTACACTAACAAAACTCAGTTTGTTTATCGTATCAACAAAGGTGTACTCGATGTTGCAAACGACGTTGACCTCAACCGCTCAATGCCTGACGACTCAAAGCGAGTGCCATTTAACAATATGATATACATCGGCGATGGTCTGTCAGACGTGCCATGTATGAAGATGATGAAGGCATACGGTGGTCAGTCAATCGCTGTGTACACTGACGCTAACAAAGAAAAGGTTGAACAGCTGCTTATAGAAGACCGAGTTGACTTCATCTTCCCTGCTGACTATTCAAAGGACGGTATGCTCGATAAAACGATGAAGAATATTTTGAGAAAAATCGCTATCGAGAACGACCTTGATGATGAGAATTCACGTCAGCTGAAAAATATTGATAATTAATATTATATTTCTTATTAAGAACAAAAGACCCCGCTGTAAAAAGCGAGGTCTTTTTTATATAATATTTATCTTTTCTGAATTCTGCCGCGGTTTTTCACAGCACGCACAACATTTAAAGTAAGCATAGTTATCGTTGCTATGATAATGATAGCGAGCAGGATACACACAATAATTGTGTAAATAATATCGGAACCTTCTTCTTGACCAATATCAGTGATTTCAGCATCAGAGGAACAAGCTTTGACGAACTTCTCCTGCATATAAACGTACACGTTACTTGGGATATTCGAGAAAGTATAGCACTTATTGAGATATTCCTCTGGCGGATATATAAGCTCACAAGTTTTAATTTCCTCGTCGAGCATTTCGTAAGCTCCACTATTAGGAGTGCCGTAACCGATATACTCAGCATTAGCTAGAGCAATTTCAGGATCACACATAAAGTCGATGAACAGCTCAGCGTACTCTTTGTTCTGACAGCATGTCGGAATACACATAGCATCAACAAAAAGGTTAGAGCCTTCTTCTGGCAAGCAATACTCAAGGTCAGGGTTATTATCCATCATGGTGTAGATGTCACCTGCGTAATACGGAGTAATACCAGCCTGAGAATTCTCCATCTCAGTGAAGACCTGATCCATTACGTATTTTTTTAGAAGTGGTTTCTGCTCAACAAGTTTTTCTGTAGCTCTGTCAATATCTTTCTCTGTGAAAGTCTGAGAACCTGGATCAATAGGAGGATCGCAAAGCTGCATAGAAATAGCCATAGCGTCACGAGAGTTGTTGAACATCAGGATTTTGCCAGCGTTTTTTTCGTCCCACAAATCTTTAAAACCTGTAACATCATCGTGTCCCAGTACTTTTGGATTATAGCCTAAAGCTACAACGCAAGTT
>JAUMXP010000130.1:0-236 GCA_030529125.1 Eubacteriales bacterium
TTGTATGTGGATGAGTACATCAAGCAGTATGGTCCTGTGATGTCTTATACAGAATTGTACTATCATAAAGAATTTGAAGACAATTCTAAGGAAGGTATAGATTGGGCCTTAGTTCGAGCATATTCATTAAAAGATGAATTTACGAATTATCTTAATTTCTGTGCTGTAATTGGAGACAGAGTATTGATTACGAGTGGTTGTGTTGATCCGTTTTTGATGGAATATGCTGTGTATGA
>JAUMXP010000130.1:246-4206 GCA_030529125.1 Eubacteriales bacterium
CATAAGAGAAAATACTTTTATTGATATTTCAGAAGTTGATATTAAAAACTACAACGGATTACAGGAATGCCTTGAAGTGCTTGAGATAGGACTTCCTATTGGTGATGTGGATTATGATGGCGAACTTACTATAGTTGATGCTACTGAAATCCAACGAGTTATGGCAAATTTGTCTGCATTTAAGGAATCTGATATCATTAAAGCAGATATCTTGTCTGAAGATAAGTTGGTATTTATCTCGGATTTCAACCGTGACGGTGAGCGTACTATCCTCGACGCAACCGCAATCCAGATGAAACTCGCTAAAGTAGAATAAACAGTAACAACAAAATAAATAATGAAAAACTTGTGTTTGGGGACATTTTTATTAGATTAACCCCGATTAAAAGAACCCCGATTTATCGGGGCTCTTCTGCTTATTTATATATTGAGTGATTTAATAATGAGTACAACCATGAAAGCCAGAATGCGATTATCGCAGTAATATCTATGATGATAAATTATGCTTTAGGTGATGATTATGAAAAAGCAAAACAAAAATACTATAGGTACATTTAAGAGAATTATTTCTTTGTTTATTACTCTTGTGACAATAATGAGTATTTTTTCTGTGTCGTATGTGTCTTCGTATGCAGAAAATGTAGCCACTGTTGACCAGGTAGCAAGCACAGGCGATGATAATGTTGATAATATTGATATTACGCAAAACTTGTCGTATGAACTCAGATACGATGATTGCTTTAATATTTCAGATATAGCACAGGGATATGTGCTGTATAAAACTGTTGATGAAAAAATCACTTCGTACAAGGTATCAAAAGGCAAGGCCTTGTCTTCATTTGATAAAAATCTGGTTGAGAAAACCAATCATAACGATAATGAATACTACGCATCTGCGGTCGGTAAAGGTAGCCTGATTTTAGTAACTCAAAAAGACTACGATCTCTTGATATCAGGAAAGGCTAAATCAACTGTTGAAGCTATAAAAGTAGATTTAACGGTAACTCCTGCTCCTTTAACAATGGTACTAATGCTTGGACAGAGTAACGTAGAGGGCTATTGTTCAGCAAATACTGGTTATCATCCCGAAGATTCAGTTGTATGTGAATACGGTCAAGTTTACTCATCGTATCCACCTGCTAAAACCACGAATGGTAGAAAGGTTTCTGGAATAAGCAACATTTCTGCTGGTACCAAAGACAATGCTAAAGACCATATCGTAGGTGCGTTAGGTGGAGGTAATGCTATATCAATCAGCGGTAAAGAACTGCTGTATACACCGTATTCCTTAACTCAGTACGGTCAGGGGAAAACAGGTCCCGACTCTGCTTTTGCATACGAATGGCACCGATTAACTAACGATAAAGTATGGGTAGTTAACTGTGCTTATGGTGGCACAACTATCGGTACTTGGATAGAGGGCGGTAATTCGTATGAGAGAGCTCTTGCTATATATAATTGTGCTGCAGAAACTTATGATGCAGAAATCAACTCTGGCCATTATACAAAAGCTAAAGTTCTCGGTATTTGGTTGCAGGGTGAATCAAACAGGACATCAACTGTCGAGGTTTATTCAACTGCTTTTGAAAAATGCATAAATCTCCTTATGGGAAATATGCATTTAGATAAGCTAGGAGTAATAATACCTCGTGGTGTTAAATCAGGGTTGCAAAACACCTGGCAAGACCTTGTGCTGACTTCACCTAGGATAGTTCAGCCTTACTTTACCGACAGCAAAGACTATGAGAACCTGTATATGATTAGCAGGGTAAATGAGTTGTGGGGTACTGACAGCGGTGTAGCTGAGTATTTCTCTGATAAATATCCTGATGGATATTTTACTTATCCGCTGAGAAGCAATAGTACATTAGTTTTACCGACTACTGTAGCACAGGTGCATAATGATATACATTACGCTCAGGTTGCTCATAACGAAAACGGCATAGATTCCGCGAGAAATATGAACGATGTTTTTGATAATGAAGACAGTGAAGTTTTGGTGTCTGTGCTTAGAGAGGATGGATCATTTTTAGATACCGATAGCTATAATACTTTGCTCAGTAAGCCATTTGTTTTAGGTTTTAGATATACGCTACCACAAAAATCTAAGAACTATCGTATTGTTACAGATGATAAGTATCTGCAATACAATGCAAAAGCTGCAACTTTCACACCGGTTAATAGCGGGACTACTTATATAAAAGTTGTAGATTCTTTTAATGTTCCTATTTATTCGCTAACTGTATATATTGATAACTATAACCTCTATCGCCCAAAAATAACAGATGTTACAAATACTGCAACAGGAAGTAAAATTACATGGAGTGCAGTAGATGGGGCGGACTATTACAGAGTGTTTGTGAAAAGCGGTAGTAAATGGAAATCTCTTGCTACTACCCAAAATACATACTACACCCACGAAAACTTAACCTCTGGCAAGGAGTACACCTACACTGTAAGATGTTTATCTAAAGATAAGAAAAATTATACAAGCAGTTATTATAAAGAAGGCTTTACTAACTGCTTCTTATCTGCTCCTAAATTAAGAGATACTGTCAATACCACAAAAGGAGTGGTTGTTAAGTTTAAAGAAGTTGAGGGTGCAAAGAGATACAGGGTTTACGTGAAAACAGCTTCTTCTAAATCGTGGCAAGAGTTAGGTGAAACAACAAAAACAAGTTATACTCACAAAACTGCTGAGTCGAACACTAAGTATACTTACACTGTCAGGTGTATCTCGGCTGATGGTGAGAAATTACAAAGTGTTTATGATAAAAAAGGCATAACAAAAGTGTTTTACAGTGCACCGAAGATTACAAACGGTAGTGCACAATATAACAAAGTAAGTATAGAGTGGGAAAAGGTAGAGGGTGTCACATATTACCGCGTTTTCAAAAAAGACGGTGATAAATGGAAAAGACTTGCTGATACAAAGAGCCTAAGCTTTACTGACAATAATGCTACAATAGGAAAAGAGAATTGTTACACAGTACGATGTCTGTCTGACAGCAAGAAGTCATATATAAGTTCTTATTATAGCGATAATTTCGTAGCAAATATTCCGTTGTTAGAAACTCCATATATTAAGAGTGCAACAAGCACAAACAACGGAGTGAAACTGACTTGGGACAAGGTTGATGGAGCGAGCTATTACAGGGTTTTCAAAAAAACAAGTAGTGGCTGGAAAGCTATTAAGACAACATCAAAAACTTCTTTCACAGACTCTGGCGCTGTTCGTGGTAAAAAATACACTTATACTGTCAGATGTGTGTCAGGTGATAAGAACTACTATACATCTAAGTATGATAAAAAAGGATGTACTCATAAGTTTGTTTAAATATAATTATATTTAAATAGTATAATATGGATATGTAGCGGTTTTATATTTTACTTTCCTATTGTAGTATTATAGTATTTAGTATATATTATTAATTAAAGGAGTTTTATTTTAACGAGGTGATATTATGAAGATAATACTATGCATTTTACTAACAATGATTATAGTAGCTTCAGCTATAGTTGTTACTGCTTCGGCACAAACTACAGTTACTTTTGACCCGAACAATCTTTTCGAGGAGATTCTTTTTGAAAAACACCGCAAAAGCATAGAACCATATCTTGAAATATACCCTGATGTCTACGAATACAAAGAATTAGAGTATCACTATAATGAACAGGGAGAGATTGACTGGGCTTTGATATATGCTAGGTATTGTCCATATTTCGAACCTGATATTATGTGTGCTATAGCTTGTGGCAGAATGTGGGAGCTTTTAGATCTAAATGGTCCCGGTTACTCAATATACGATGTTAAAAATCAGACACTTGAATTTGTTTTTAATGTAGATTGGAGCAAATACGAGGGGATCGAAGAAGCTGTAGAAAGAGCAGAGATAGGAAGACCTATAGGCGATGCAGATTTTAGCGGTCGACTTGATATTCTGGACGCAACAAAAATTC
>JAUMXP010000130.1:4216-4545 GCA_030529125.1 Eubacteriales bacterium
GATCCTAGAGATGACATCTATAGATACTATGATAGTTATAGTATCAGAATGAATGATGAAAACCTGAAATACGTTTCTGATATAGATAGAGATGGTCAGCGCACAATTTTCGACGCAACCGCTATCCAGATGAAACTAGCTAAAGTAGAAGGATAATAATACTTAGTATAACTAAAATAAAAAGCAGAAGCGTTATTTTGCGCTTCTGCTTTTACTTTTTGTTTATTAAATTAGAAATATCTGCTTGTTGCTTTTTTAGTCTTTTTCTTTTCGATGATGTTGACAATCATAAAAGCAAACAGCATAACAACAATCATAACTGCGAGCCA
>JAUMXP010000131.1 GCA_030529125.1 Eubacteriales bacterium
GTGTCAAAAAACTTGCTAAGTAAAAAGTTTTGATGTATAATGCAGACAATGTATAATGCTATAAGTTTGTACGTTTTTATCCGCATGAAAAACCTATGGTTCAAAAACAAAGGATGTGTAATTAAATGATTAACGGTCAAATCCTGAAGCAGGCAATTATCTCAGGTGCAAACAACATCTGCTCACAGAAAGCAAAAATCAACGATCTTAATATTTTCCCTGTTCCTGATGGTGATACAGGTACTAATATGTCTATGACTATTATGGCTGCTGTCAAGGAGCTTGAGAATCTCGATTCTGACGAGGTAGGCGTTGTTGCCAAGAAGACTGCTTCTGCAATGCTTAGAGGCGCTAGAGGTAACTCAGGTGTTATTACTTCTCTGTTCTTCAGAGGCTTTGCGACCGGCTTAGATGGTATGAAAGAAGCTTCCGGTAGAGATCTTGCAAACGCACTTTCACTTGGTGTCGAAGCTGCTTACAAAGCTGTTATGAAGCCAACTGAAGGTACAATGCTTACAGTTGGTCGTATGGCTGCTGAAGCTGCTGTTAAAGCTGCAAGAAATACTCGCGACGAAGTTGATATCTGGGAAGTAGTATGTGAGGAAGCTGAGAATGCTCTCAACCTCACTCCTTCAATGCTCCCTGTACTCAAGAAGGCGGGCGTTGTTGACGCTGGTGGTAAGGGTATACTTGTTATTTTCGAAGGTATGCTTTCTGTATTCCGCGATGGCATTATCATCAAGGCATCAGAGCCTGTAGCTTCCAGTGAAGAGGAAGAAGACGTTTTCCGTAGCGTTGCTGCTGAATTCGATGATGATATTACTTTCACATATTGTACTGAGTTTATCGTAGGCCGCGACGAAGAGATCGCTACTGAGCCTAACGAACTCAGACTTTTCTTAGAAACTATCGGTGACTGTGTAGTTGTAGTTGATGATGAGGAAATCATCAAAGTTCATGTTCACACAGAACAGCCGGGCGATGCTCTCAAGAAGGGCTTGGAGTTTGGCTCTCTTCTCACTGTTAAAGTTGAGAACATGAAAGAACAGCACAAACAGACTAAAGAACAGGCTGGTAGCAAGTCTACTAAGAAGAAACTCAAGGTTGCACAACCAACAGAGAAATACGGCTTTGTTGCTGTTGCTGCCGGTGATGGTGTTGTTGATCTGTTCACACAGCTTGGCTGTCAGAATGTTGTATCGGGCGGTCAGAGTATGAACCCATCTACTGATGATATTTACGCTGCAGTTATGGCTACTCCTGCTAAGACTGTATTTGTGTTACCAAATAACAAGAACATCATTATGGCTGCTGAACAGACACAGGCTATTGTTGAGGACAGAAAGGTAGTTATCGTTCCAACTCGTACAATCCCACAGGGTATGTCTGCTTTACTTGCTTTTGATCCTGATAAGAATGCTCAGATGAACAGCAAGAATATGCTTTCTGCTGCTTCTGCTGTTGAAACAGGTCAGGTCACATATGCTGCCAGAGATTCTGAGTTTGGTATGAAGAAGATTAAAGAGGGCGAGATTATCGCACTTGAAAACGGTAAGCTCACTGTAACTGACAAGGTTGTTGAAAAAGCACTCTATAAGCTCGCTAAGAATATGATTAACGAAGAAAAGTCTTTCGTTACACTTATCAGCGGTGAAGAAGTTTCTGACCGTGAAGCTCAGAGAGCTTACAACATGTTATGCGAAAAGTTCGGTGATCAGGTTGACGTTACTTATGTTAAGGGCGGACAGCCGATTTACTACTATATCTTAAGTGTAGAATAAAACTTTGGCGGCGATTTGATATCGCCGCCGTTTGTTTATTTATAGATAGGAGGGATGAAAATGTCACTATACGATGTTGAGCTTAGCTCTATAAAAGGGCTTGGCAAGACTCGCTGTGCTCTTTTTGAGAAATTGGGTGTTCATTCTGTTGGTGAGCTTCTGCGTTTTTATCCCCGTACATATTCTGATTGGGGAGATGCTACCCCTATCAGTGAAGTTGCAAATGGCGAAAAATGTATGATAAAAGCCACCGTATCTACTGCTGTTTCGACTGCTCGTATCAGCGGTGGCAGGATTTTGTCTAAAGTACAGGCTGCTGATGATAGCGGAGTTATTGAACTTGTGTTTTTTAACAATAAGTATATTTCCAATATGCTTAAGTTTTCAGAGGAATACTGTTTTTATGGTAAGGTAACCCGCGATTTGTATGGCTTTTCTATGGTGGCTCCTGAGTTTAAGAAATCTTCTGAAGTCGATAGTATAACCCCTGTCTACAATCTTACCTCAGGATTAACTAACCGAGTAGTTATTAATGCGGTGAAACAAGCACTGCAGATGTTGCCTGAAACTATTGTTGATCCTCTGCCGTATGAAATTCTGAAAAAATACAACCTGTGTTCACTAAGAACTGCTTTAGTTAATATTCATTTTCCTAAAGATGCGGATTCTCTCAGAAAAGCTAAAGCCAGATTAGTGTTTGAAGAGTTCTTGGTGCTTAATTTAGGCTTGAGAATTCTCAAAAAACGTAAGCTCACAGAAACATCTTGTAAGATGAACGAGGATTACTCACAGGAGTTTATAGCGTCTTTACCTTATACTCTTACAAATGCACAGAAGACAGCGATAGTCGACTGTGTTAATGATATGAGAAATAAAAAATCGCCGATGAACAGACTTGTTCAGGGCGATGTTGGTTGTGGTAAAACAGTAGTTGCTGCTGCAGTTTGTTACAACTGTGTGAAGAATGGTTATCAAGCAGCGTTTATGGCACCTACTGAGATTTTAGCGCAACAGCATTTTAATAATTTATCTGCTATGTTTGCACCTTTTAATGTGAGAGTTGATTTGTTGATCGGCTCTATGACCAAATCACAGAAAGATAAGGTCAGAGAGCGTCTTGTGAATGGTGAAACTGATATAGCTATCGGCACCCATGCACTGATAACTGAATCTACAAAGTTCAAAAATTTAGGTTGTGCTATCACTGATGAACAGCATCGTTTTGGTGTTGAACAGCGTGCTAAACTTGCACAAAAAGGCGGGCATCCGCACATTCTAGTACTTTCTGCTACTCCTATTCCACGTACACTCGGCCTTATTATCTATGGTGACCTCGATATTACTTGTATTGATGAGCTCCCGCCAGGCAGACAACCGGTTAAAACCATGCTGATTGATTCCAAAAAGCGCGATAGGGCACTTTCTTTTATCAGACAAGAGCTTGATGACGGCAAACAGTGCTATATTGTTTGTCCGCTTGTTGAAGAAGGTGAGCTTGATTTACAATCAGCCGAGAACTATGCTGCTGAATTGATGCTCAAAGATTTTGCGCATTATCCTATTGGGATTTTGCATGGAAAAATGAAAGCAAAAGATAAGGAAGCCGTTATGAACAGCTTCCTTGAGGGTGATATATCTGTGCTTGTTTCGACTACGGTTATCGAAGTAGGTGTCGATGTCAAGAATGCGTCGGTGATTATGATAGAGAACGCAGAACGTTTTGGTTTATCACAGCTTCATCAGCTTCGAGGTCGAGTGGGAAGAGGTCAGCATAAATCTTACTGTATTATGGTGTCTGACAACCACAATGAAGAAACCACACAGCGTCTGTCTACTATGTGTAAAACAAACAATGGCTTTGAAATTGCTGATGAAGACCTGAAGTTGCGTGGTCCTGGTGACTTTTTTGGTAACAGACAGCACGGCTTGCCTCAGCTTAATATAGCTGACTTCTCTGATATGGAGAGCCTGTACAAAACTCAGGAAGCTGCATCTTACATACTAAATATTTCGCCTGATTTGTCTGATAACTCACTTAAAGGTCTTAAAGCAATGGTTAATTTGTTGTTCAGCTTTCTTGATTCATCAACTATGAATTAATCTGCTTTTATTACATCTTGCCACACACATGTCATTTGTTTTGATATTACTCTGTCTGTGTGCAGACTTCCGAAATACCATTTTTTAAATCTGACATTGTGAAGCATCGTATCAAAAAATATATTCAAATCGTTAATTGAGGAGTCCTTGCGTACCAGCCTTTTTACTGACGCAGGGGCTTCGTGCGTTATGATGGTGTCAACTTTTCTGCCTGTTTTTTGCAGATTATCTACTGCGTGTTCTAGCTCTTCGTCAGTTGGCATACTTTGTCTTTTCAGCGGGTCTGAATCTAAGTGCTCAAAAGGATCTTCAGCCGAACCGCCACCTAAACAAAAGTATTTCTTGTTTTCTATTGTATACACTTCGCCACGATTAAGACAGAAGATATTATCACTGATTTTTTTAGCTAACGCACCAAAAACCTCCGTATTATCATATTGGTTTAATAGCTCGAAGTTCTCATGTACACCCTCAACAAAGAGGATTGTAAACTTCTTTTTGCTTAACTTTTTGATATTTTTTAATTCCGATTTAGAATTATCCCATATAAAGCCGAAATCTCCGGTAATAATAAGCACATCGTCTTTTTTGATTTTATTTATATTTCTGCTCTCAAGGTCAG
>JAUMXP010000132.1 GCA_030529125.1 Eubacteriales bacterium
ACGGTCAGCCTCATGCTCAGCAACCATACCCACAACAGCAGTATGGTCAGCCTTACGCTCAGCAGCCAGCTCCACAGGCTCCGGTTTATGCACAGCCTGTAAACCCTACATATGCTGCACCTGCTCAAACTGCAAATCCTACATATACTCAGCCAAAAACTGAAACATATGAACAACCAGAACAGGTAGACACAAGCGCTCCTACTCAGACTGTCCCTGAGGACAACACCTGCCCTCAGTGTGGAACAACATATGAAGATGACAGCATTTTCTGTGAATCTTGTGGATATAAACTTAAATAACTATTATAAAAGCCACGAACAGCTATTAAGTTCGTGGCTTTTTCGCTTGATTTTGCGACCAACGTATTTTATTGACTTTATATCGCTCATGCTGATATAATACTATACAACAAATGGCGTATGGGGGTACACACAATGTACGAAAACGTACCAAAAAACTTTAATCCTTATAAACAAAACCTTTCACACGTGAAAGACTTTTTCAAAAAACCTATCGTGCTTATCATTGCGATTTTTCATATTGTATCACTTGCTCTGTCACTGATAACTACTTTAGGCGATTCTACAGTAGCGAAGCATCTATACCAAGCCGAGTTGATCAGTAGCGATTACTATGATCTTATGGGTAACCCTGTTTTTGGTCTGGTACTCATGACACCATCTATCATATTTTCATTTCTCATTATTATCGCATACTTTCTGATATATGCTAAAAGCAGGAGTTCAAAGCCTGAGTCATCGCCACGTGTCGGATTTAGCATTATGCAGCTCATCGCTGTGTTTCAGCTCATCGGTGCTGTAATTGTAGTGGCAGCTATGGCTTTTGTAGGCTTTGTTATGTGGACTTCTTATCTTTCAGCATCTGATTACTATTTCTTTAACTTATCATCAAGCGCAACACTTATAAATTGTATTATTGCTACTTCGATATTTATACTTCTGGCTATTCTGATACTCATATATTCTGTATCAAACCTGAGATTCTTCAAATCCTTGAAGCGTTGCATATCAAGCGTCAACCTTGTTTCAGGCGGAGCTAAAGGTCTTGCTGTAACTTCAGTTGTATTTGCAGTGATACAAGCTTTGGCTTTGGCGGCATATATTTTACTCCCTAGAATTCGCTCTTATAGTAATGAGTTTATGATTATATCAATTATCACCATAGCGGTATCAATTATTATTTACATTTTACAAGCTATAATTGCTTTAGGTTACAGAAAGCATGTTTATCGTATCACAAGCAGTGTTTTCTCTGATAATTACGAAAGCAAACTCAACTAAAATTTCAATACATAAACAAAAGCCACAGTCGTTTTGACTGTGGCTTTGACTTTATTTCTTGTCTGATTCTTTCTTGTCAGACTCTTTTTTATCTGCGTCTGACTTGTCTTCATAGTCGAAGAATTTGATAAACTCTTTCTCAAGTTTTTTATAGTCATATTCGCTGTCAGCAGGGTAGAGCATCATATACTTGCCATCTTCAGTTACAACACCCTCTAACTTAGATAACTCAAGAACTTCGTATACATCGCCGTTCTTGATAGTCTTATAAATCTCGCTTGATGTAAGATCCTTAGCTGCTTCGTCAGGAGTAGCCTTTTCATCTATAAATGTATAGAACTCGACAATCTCTGTTGTACCGCTTACTAAAAATCTCTTGCCTTTTTCTGCGCCGATGATGCTCGCGTCAGTTTTCTTGGAGCCGGCTTTAACAATAAGCTGTTTATCTACAAAGTATTCCTGCATACCTTTGAGATTTGTTGCGTAATCTTCGCGCTCTACATCTTCTGGGTCGACTGTAGGCTCTGCAGCTGTCTCCTGAGTTGATGCGCCACCAAAACAAGCAGTAAGTGAAACTGCCATAAATACAATAAGCAATAATGCAATTAATCTTTTCATAACATCCTCCGAAAAAGTTGATAGGGCTATTATACTCTATTTTACTTTTTAAATCAAGTATTGTATAATCAAATAAAATTATACTAAATTTTCACAGTAAAAAAGACTTATCAGGAGTTACTATGAAACATATATGTTCTGTTATGCGAAACGCTATCGACAGCTACAATATGATAGAAGATGGGGATAAAATTGCAGTTGGTGTGTCAGGAGGCAAGGACAGCCTTGTGCTATTATACGGCTTACACCTGCTCAGCAAATATTATCCTAAGAAGTTTTCTATCGTTGCTATTACTCTGGATCCGTGTTTTGAAAACAAAGACTCAGACTTCTCAGCTATTGAAAAATTCTGTAGCGATAATGAAATTGAATATCACATTAAACGCACCGAGCTATATAACGTAGTTTTTGTGAACAGGGAAGAGAAGAATCCGTGTTCGTTATGTGCGCGAATGCGTAGGGGAATCCTGCACGATATGGCAAAAGAGTACGGTTGCAACAAAATCGCTCTCGGCCATCATAAAGACGATGCAGTAGAAACATTTCTGATGAACCTGCTCCAAGGTGGTACTATCGGTTGCTTTTCTCCTGTTACATACCTATCTAATAAAGACATTACAATGATTCGACCAATGATTGCACTAGACGAAGTTGATGTCGAAAACGCATGCAAGCGAAGCTTGCTACCTGTAACTAAGAGCAACTGCCCTGTAGATAAAGAAACCGTCAGAGAAGAAACCAAAGCCTTGGTAAAGAATCTCGAGCGCGACTATCCTGCACTAAAAAATAAAATCATACACGCAATGAAAAAAGACAATATAAGTAATTGGTGAATAAGAGAGCCCCCGAACATAACGTTTGGGGGCTCTTTATATATGTATTGATATTTATCTTTACAACCATCTGATAAATGCTGTTTTGTCGTCGCAGTTATAGCCTGCGTTTTTGTAAAAATTCAGTGTATTCTCACTCTTTGAACCTGTCAGCAACATCATTTTGTAGCAGTTAGCTTTTTGTGCAAGCTCCTTTGCGTATTCAAGGCAGGCACTTGCGTAACCTCTGCCTCGATACTCACTATGAGTGACAACGTTCTCTATAAAAGCATACGGGCGAACATTTCTACTGAGATTAGGGATAATCACACACACGCAGGAAGAAACTATTTTTCCGTCAACTTCACACACAATAATGTGGTGATTGTCATCATTACAAATCGTATCCCAAGTATTTCTTAAGTGCTCGCTATCCTGAGGAATACCCAACTCGTGCAGGTGGGTATATAGATGTAGTAATTCATTCAGTTCGCTCTTTTCAATTTCTCTAATCACTTTATCAACTCCATGTGTATCTTCATGAACCTTTCATTTGATAGTTCAAAAAACTCTTTAGGCGTAGTATGTTCACCAATCCTCAGAATTTCAGGGGTTGAGTACCATATGAGATACTTTTCTAAATCAATAGAATCTCTAACTTTGATATGAGCCCCATCACGAATCAGTAATCCGTCTCGTGCCAAAGCTCGTCCATCAACGTAAAATCTTGCTCCTGCTATGTATGATTGATTTACATCTGTGCTAATAACCCCGTTACTTTTAGATGCTGTTACAACCTCGTTATTAGCCGATAGTCCTGACAACATAACATAATTCGAAAAATCTTCTATGTCGCCAAGCAAAGCACCTATCGGTTGCTTTTCCCAATCGAGTTTTTCAGCACTCAACATATTCCATGATTTTATCTTTTTATCAGCAAGTATGCTTACAACATTTTCCTTTGTTGTACTATGTACCATTACATCGCCTTCATATTCTCTGAGTGTTTTCTCGTTATATTTGTGATTACCATATAACTTCCGTGCATGTGACAAATCATTATCATCAATCTCTAATATCACTTCAATACTCATATCGCTATAAAAATCAATCAAATCACAAAGGTCATAATACCAATATTCATAATTCCTACTGATTTTTAATGTATATATTCCATTTTCAAAGCAGTTATATTGTCTGTATTCAGTTGAATTCGTCATTACACATTTAATTTTCATAATACTCAAACCTATATACCTCAATATTGTATTAAAATACTACCACTTTGAGCGCATTATTGCAAACAAAAATCCCCGAACGAGATGTTCGGGGAAATTGATAGACAATATGAAATTATCTCTTGCTAAACTGTGGAGCTCTTCTAGCTGCTTTGAGACCGTATTTCTTACGCTCTTTCATACGTGGGTCACGTGTGAGGAAGCCAGCCTTCTTGAGTGTTGCTCTGAGTGCATCAGAATCATACTGAAGAAGTGCTCTAGAAATACCGTGACGGATAGCGCCAGCCTGACCTGTAACACCGCCGCCTGCAACTCTACAAACAACGTCAAACTTCTCGCCTGTCTCAGTGAGAGCAAGAGGCTGTCTAACGATGAGCTTTAATGTCTCAAGACCGAAATAATCGTCGATATCTCTGTCGTTGATTGTGATCTTACCTGTACCCTGATAGAGTCTTACTCTAGCAACAGAAGACTTTCTTCTGCCTGTACCGTAAAAATATGGTGCCTTATCGTACATTTAAACTGCCTCC
>JAUMXP010000133.1 GCA_030529125.1 Eubacteriales bacterium
TCTAAAGTGCCTGCATCAGTAATACCGTCAAGCTGTGACATATTAGAGTGTAAGTGAAGTTCGACACGCTTTTTAGGTGCGTTATCGACTACTTTAACCTTATTAACAGTAGAAATCGAGCGTGCATTAAGCACTAACTCACCAGCGTATTTATCAAATTCAATATCACCACTACATACGATTGTAGAGCCTTTCTTAATACTCTCTAAAACTCTGCATTCGTTCTTGTTATTAAAGACTTTGATAGTTGTAGAGCCTGTATAGTCAGTTATATTGAATGTGATAATGTTCTTATCGCCAGATTTGGTTTCTTTCCATTCAGATGAGAAAACATCACCCCATACAGTGCATCTGCCTGTATCATAAGCTATTTTCTCTATTGGAATTATTTTACCCTTGGTAACACGACCATAAAGCGGCTTAACTGACTCTGGAATAATCTGTGGGAACGCGTTTTTACCAACACGTTTTTCGATAGAATCTACTATTTTTTCTGAATCAGATACTGATGACTTATTCTCGTATTCAAACATTGAAGATAACTCTTCGAGTTTTTTACGCTGTAATTTCTGTTCAACATTATGTATCTGCTCGATATATTCTTCAGAATCGCCATCGATTTCTGTCAGACCGCTGTATTGTACTTCAAAAGACAGCGAGAACATTTTGTGAATAATCTTCTGTAATTTAACAGTAAAATCTTTAGCCATCAAGAGAGATAAACCGCCGTGAGCAAGTTTTACTGTGAGAACACTATCTTTTCTATAAAGTACAGCATCGTTCAATGTACCGTTAAGACTAGGAGTTTCAACTTTAAGAAATTCAATAATCTGAGGAAAATAGGAAACATCAAACAAATCACCATTAAACACAGGATTAATCACAACCTGCGAAAACTGTATAGTGGAACTCTTTATAAGACGCTGGGTAGCAAAAATATCCTCAGCGATTACAAGAGAATCAAACGCAACTAAAACTTCAAGTATTCGATTTTCTTTATTAATTCTAACTTCTTTCACAGTACCGTTTGCAACTGTATCAATAACAGGTGCACTCAGATACTGTGAAAACAAATCTGATAATTTATTCATTATTAGCCTTTCATAATAAAGGAATTACATCTTATTTATTTCATCAATCAAAGCATCTATCAGCTTATCTTCAGGAACTTTGTACAAAATCTCGCCTTTTTTGAAAACAAGACCTTCTTTGTCGCCTCCTGCAATGCCAATATCAGCCTCTTTAGCTTCTCCGGGACCGTTTACAACACAGCCCATAATAGCAACTTTGATATTCTTATCGCAGTTTCTCAAACGCTCCTGTGCTTCATTAGCAAGACCAATTAGGTCTATTTTTGTACGACCACAAGTAGGACAAGAAACAAAAGTAATACCGTCGTTTCGAAGTCCGATAGCCTTTAATAGATCTTTTGCGGCATATATCTCTTTTACAGGATCAGCAGTAAGAGAAATACGGATAGTATCGCCAATGCCATGGAGTAACAGAGAACCGATACCTGCTGAGGATTTAATAATACCCATACGCTCAGTTCCTGCTTCTGTCACACCAAGATGGAGTGGATAGTCACAGCTATTAGACGCTATCTCGTACGCTGAAACCATAGTAGAAACATCACTGCTTTTCATAGAAAGCACAATGTCAGTAAAATCAAATTTTTCAAGTAAAGACGCATGATACAGAGCACTATCGCACAAAGCTTGTGCTGTAGGGTGTCCGTATTTTCTCAATATCTCTTTTTCAAGAGAGCCGGAGTTAACGCCAATTCTGATAGGAATGTTTTTATCCTTACAAGCTTTTGCGACTTGTTTTACTCTATCTTCATCGCCTATATTACCAGGATTAATACGAATCTTATCAATACCAGCCGCTACTGACTCCAACGCTAGCTTATAGTCAAAATGAATATCCGCTACTAGTGGAATAGAAACAGCTTCTTTAATAGCAGGAATTAAACGCACAGCATCCATATCAGGAATAGCGGCACGAATAATCTGGCAACCTGCTTCTTCTAAACGTTTAGCTTGTAATACAGAGCCTTCTATATCATCAGCTCTGGTGTTAAGCATAGATTGAATAGAAACAGGAGCACCGTTACCTATTAAAACATTTCCGGCTTTGACTTGAATTTTGCTCATATTATCCTCCGAAAATAAGCACCCATACATCTTTCATCGTTATCGCAAGCATCAGCATCAATAACAATGCCAAACCTACTCCGTTAATAGCAGCTTCGACTTTTCGTGGTACAGGCTTTTTGAATATAGCTTCAATAAGCAACATCACAAAACGACCACCATCGAGTGCCGGGAATGGCAGCATATTAACAATACCAAGGTTTATTGAAATAACCATCATTACATAAATAATACTCATAACAGCTTCAGAAAAACCTGATTTAAGGCTTTCTGATGCGACATCTGTAATAGCAGAAGCAATACCAACTGGACCCGAAACATCGTTGAAGCTAAACTCTCCTGATACAAGTCCTACTAAACTGTTCCAGACCATCCTGGCTACAGAGACAGATTGTTTACCTGTCTGTGAAAGCAAGGTGAAGAAGTTATTATCAATCGGCTCAACGTAAAAGTCAATAGCAAGTGTTGGCTCGCCATCTTCGCCAATTTTGTAAGTATAGAAGTCGACATTTTTGAGAACTACTTCTTCCCCATCTCTAATAACTGTCATGTCAGTTCTGAATCTCAGGCGTGTATCTTTCACTTCGATTTCAGGATACTTATCGAGCCTATCCTTGCTGCCTGCATCACTGAGTTTGTCGATATAGGTACACATCAATGAGTAAGCTGACTCCCTGTCTTTTGTTTCAAAAATTTTGTAAGAGCCTTCGTCGACTAATTGATTAATCTTATCAACCTGCTCTTGTGTAGTCTTGACTGCACAATCTGCTGCATGAGTATACATAGTATACAGGCAGTCTTCTTTATAAATCTCAAAAGACTTTCCGTCTACCTCACTTACAGGTAAAGTATACAAGGCAAAACTAAAATCAGTAGCAGTATTAATATCATAACCGTTAATCTCAATGATTTCGTCGCCTTCTTGCAACCCGCAAGCTGCTGTATAAGAATATGGTGTAAACTGAGAAACAGTAGTTGATTCGAAATTATCATTAGGAATCAGGGTGATCATCAATAAGACCATACCGAAAATTATGTTCATAAATGCACCGGCTACGATGATAATCATACGTTTCCAGATTTTCGCATTGTTGAAAGCACGTGGATTTTCGCTATCCTCGTCTTCACCCTCCATAGCACAATAACCGCCTATAGGAAAAAGCCTAAGCGAATACTGTGTTTCGCCTTTCTTAAAAGAAAAGAGCTTAGGTCCCATACCGAGCGCAAACTCGTTAACTTTGACGCCGCTTAATTTAGCAGCTACAAAATGGCCACCCTCGTGAAAAAATATAATAAGTTCAAATAATACAACCGCAATTAAGATAAGCCAAACAGTTGTGATAAAATCATCTCCAGTTATTTAACACAATTATAAACATACTCTCTGGCTGCTTTGTCAGCTTCGAGTACATCAGAAAGGCTAGTAGCCTCTTTGTAAGTAAAAGTATCAACAGCAGAGCTTACAAGCTCGCCGATTTCAAGAAAACTGATCCTGTTCTCTCTGAAAAGTTTGTTTGCAATTTCGTTAGCGCCGTTAGCAACAGCAGGGATAATTCCTCCGCGTGCCATAGCTTTCTTGCAAGCCGAAAGGCATTTGAAAGTTTCGTAGTCAGGCTCAAAGAAAGTCATAGACGAAATCTTAGAAAAGTCAAGTGAACCTACAGGTGACTCGTATCTTTCAGGATATGTGATAGCATACTGGATAGGAATCCTCATATCAGGAAGTCCTAACTGAGCAAGTACGCTGTTATCTACAAATTCAATCATAGAGTGGATAATACTCTCTCTATGAACTACTACATCGATACTATCAGGAGACATATCAAACAGACACGCAGCCTCGATAATCTCAAGACCTTTGTTCATCATTGTAGCAGAGTCTATGGTGATTTTAGCTCCCATAGACCAATTAGGGTGGTTAAGCGCCTGAGCGACAGTAACCCCTCTTAACTCATCAGTGTTTTTTCCAAAAAAAGGTCCACCAGATGCAGTTAGGATAATCTTCTTCAGCGCTTTGTGTTCAGGGCAAGCCTGCAAACACTGAAAAATAGCAGAATGCTCGCTGTCTACAGGAAAAAGCGAAACACCGTTGCGTTTAGCAGCGTCCATAACCAAAGCTCCACCCGCAACAAGAGTCTCTTTATTAGCAAAGGCTATGTTCTTCTTAGCTTCTATAGACGCAAGAGTAGGTTTAAGACCAACCATACCGACAACCGAGTTGACAACTAAATCGCAGTCATCTAAAGTTGCAGCATATAGCAAGCCATCCATACCG
>JAUMXP010000134.1 GCA_030529125.1 Eubacteriales bacterium
GTCATTATAGGACTCGATTTCCAAATAATATAGATCTTCTTCTTTTCCCGCATAATACACATCTGTGAGCGAATCGCAATTAGCAAATGCTCCCCATCTTACCTCTTTTAGATTATTTGAGATGTATATTTTTACAAGAGCTGTACAGCGGGAAAAAGCAACTTGACCGATGCTTTCTGCGCCAACCATAGTCACTTCTTTAATTTTATCACAGTAATAGAAAGCGTTGTCCTCAATCACTCTGACGCTGTCAGGTATAACAACGTTTTTGAGATTACTACATTCTGAAAATGCGTACTCGCCTATAACTTCGATGCCTTCTGAAATTACTACTGTTTCAAGCTGCCATTTGTAACTGAATGCGTGAAGACTGATCTTTTCAACCTTTTTGCCATTAATCTGAGCAGGAATAACTAGCTCAGATGGATATTTATCAGCACCAGTAATCATAATATTGCCGTTTGAAAGTTCCTGATATTTAAAGTTAATTCCATCATCAGGTAATAGGTCACCAATACTACCTGCAGTTGTATTGATGCCAAATAAACCTAATGTTATCAAAATTGTAATAAGGGCAACGGCTATAACACGTGTGCATAATGACTTCTTCATAAAATCATTCTCTTTCTCAAAAAGTGTAGTTCAGTGATTTTAGTGTAACACATAAAAATAAACAAAGCAATATAATTCTTGTATACGTTTGAGTATTGCTTTGTGTCGCTGCATTTTGTTGATATTCAACATAAATTATTTCGCAACTATATAACTTATTGACTTCTATGCACAAGAAGTATACAATAAAAACAAGATGATAATCTTAATAAATATATAAGGAGAAGTATTATGGCTAACAGATTTGTATTAAATGAAACTTCGTATCACGGAAAAGGTGCGATTAACGAAATCGCTACTGAGATTAAAGCAAGAGGCTTTAAGAAAATTTTAGTATGCTGTGATCCTGACTTAATTAAACTCGGTATTTCAAATAAGGTTACAGATATTCTGGACAAGGCTTGTATTGATTACGATGTTTTCTCTGACATCAAGCCTAACCCAACTATCGAAAACGTACAGGCTGGTGTCCTTGCGTTTAAAAACGCTCAGGCTGACTGTATCGTAGCTATTGGTGGCGGTTCTTCTATGGACACTGCTAAAGCTGTGGGTATCATCATAGAAAATCCTGAATTTGCTGACGTGAAGAGCCTCGAGGGTGTTGCTCCTACTAAGAACAAGTGCACTCCTATCATTGCGGTTCCTACAACTGCAGGTACTGCTGCTGAGGTTACTATCAACTATGTAATCACAGATGCTGAGAACAACCGAAAGATGGTTTGTGTTGACGTTCACGATATTCCTGTTGTTGCTGTGGTTGACCCTGATATGATGGCTACAATGCCTAAGTCATTGACAGCTGCTACCGGTATGGACGCTCTCACACACGCTATCGAAGGATACATAACTAAGGGCGCTTGGGAAATGAGCGATATGTTCCACTTAAAGGCTATTGAAATCATAGCTAAATCTCTACGCGGTGCAGTTAACAATGAAGATGCAGGCAGAGAAGGTATGGCTTTAGGTCAGTATATTGCAGGTATGGGCTTTAGTAACGTAGGACTTGGTATTGTTCACTCTATGGCTCATCCTCTGGGTGCTGTTTACGATACACCTCATGGTGTGGCAAATGCGATTATTCTACCTACAGTTATGGAGTATAACGCAGAGTGTACTGGCGAGAAATATAGAGATATTGCTAAAGCAATGGGCGTTTGCGGTACAGACGATATGACTATTGAAGAAGCTCGAAAAGCCGCTGTTGACGCTGTAAAGCAGCTTTCAACAGATGTTGGTATTCCTGCTGATCTTAAAGAAATCGTTAAAGCTGAGGATATAGACTTCCTCTCACAGTCTGCTTTTGACGATGCTTGTCGTCCGGGCAACCCAAGAGATACAAGCGTTGAAGAAATCAAAGAGCTGTACTTAAAGCTTATGTAAATAATAAATGTTATAAAGAAAGGGAGCGGATTTTCCGCTCCCTTTTAGTATTATCAGTCGTTTTTCTTGAAGACATCTGCGACGTCGCTGATAGTGACAAAAGCTTTATCGTCTATACTACGTACGATGTTTTTCATCTTGTATATCTGGAATCTGTTTACTACAAAATAAACCATTGTTTTGTCAGCGTTTGAATAACCGCCTGTTGCAGCGATTTTAGTTGTGCCACGTATGTAAGCTCCTTTAGTTATCATGAGTATTATTGCATCATATTAAAGGCAAAAACAAAACACATAAAAGTGATAAAAAAATATAACAAATTATTAAAAATAGTCAAATAATGTTGACTAAATAATATCTCAGGTGTATACTGTGTACAAGAAATAATTTCTTAATAATTTTATTTTTGGGGGACTCAATAATGAAAAAACTTATTGCTTTAATTATGTGCTTAACACTCGTTGTTTCTTTATGCGCTTGCGGTAGTAGCCCAGAAGAAGAAGCTGCTGAAGAATTCTTGGATGCTTTAAGCGAGTTAGAAGATCTTGAATTTTAATTAGTAGTTAAGAATAATTAACAAAAAAGGACGCGTTATACGCGTCCTTTTTATTTTGTATAAATTATTTAAATTACTCAGCAGTAACTGTGATAGTGAAGAAAACTTCGCCTGTTGATGAATCTCTGTATGAAACAGGAAGCTCCTTAGCTGGGTCTTCAGTATTCATCTGGAATTTTACAGCTGATTCGCCTACGCGTTTAGCCTCTTCTTTGAGGTCTTCTTCGCCGAATTCTTCATAAGTTTCCTTAGTGATACCAACAACGATACCGTAGTTCTCTTCGTCATCAGAGTCCTTTAAGTTGTAGTGAGTGTACTGCTTAGGGCTATCTACATATTCACGGGATTCTTCCTTTACAACTTCGTGGAGATCTGTGAGAAATTCGTCATACTGTTCTTCTTCGAACTCGTATGTAATGTTGCCATCGTCGTCAACTTCAGTAGCAGAAGCATAGTTCTCAGCGATAGGGTCAACGTACTGAGGGTTAACTGTTGTCTCTACTGTACATCCGGCAAACAATACTGACATCATTAAAATTGCAAATAAAGCGCAAATAAGTCTTTTCATAATATCCTCCTGTGATACAAATAACTTGATGAAATCATTATATCAACTGACTTGTCAAAAATCAACAGATTATTTGTAAACGACTAATCAGTCTATCTTTTCGATTAATACCTTCTCAATTCTGCGGTCCTCGACGCTTAAGACAGTGAAAGAAAATCCTGCATGTTCTACAACAGGGTGTTCGTCTTCGTCTGGTACTTTAGAGAGCATAGTGAGAATAAAGCCTGCTATAGTATCGGAGTTGTCATCGCTTATGTCTTCACCGATGAGCTCTTCGATATCCTCGATAGAGGTTGAGCCGTCTACTGTGAATTTCTTATCTGAAATCTTTTTGATTTCGTCTTCTTCATTATCGTATTCATCTTGTATATTGCCTAAGATATCTTCAATCAAATCTTCAAGGGTGATAAGTCCCTCTGTACCGCCGTACTCGTCAACAACTATTGCGATCTGCGTTTTGTCTTTATTCATCAGAGCAAAAAGCGAACGGCAGTCCTTTGTACGTGGAACAAAAAGAACTTTTCTGACAATATCAGAGATTTTGAAGTTCTTAGGTACTTCGCTGCAAACGTATTTCAGAAGATCCTTGACATATAAAACACCAATGATGGAGTCGATGTCGTCGTGATACACAGGGATACGTGAGTAGCCTGACTCAACAGCAATGTTGACTGCTTCTTCAAGCGAGTCGGCGTCTTCAATTGCGACCATATCTCTACGGTGAGTCATAATCTCGTATGCAACAGTATCGTCAAAGTCAAATACGTTTTCGATAATGTCTTTAGTGTCGTCGTCGATAAAACCTTTTTCCTGACCTTCTTCAACAAGAGATAGTATTTCATCTTCAGTTTCCTGAACTTGTTCGGCCTCAGATTTAGTGCCAAAAAGGCGGTTAAGAAAGTTAGGTTTTTTATTATGCTTACTACCTGATTCGTCAGGCATATCGGTCATCCTTTCAAAGATGTATTTTAGTAGTCTTAGTGTACATAATTATCCGCATTATGTCAAACAACAGTTTTGACATAATGTAAACAAGCTGGATTTTGATGCTATTTAATATGTCATAATGCAATTAGAAACTATATATTGTGGTTGGAAATTTTGTTACCACAATTATGCAATTTTTATGTTAAAGTTTTGACGATTTTCACTTCTTTTACACTTTACATAAAGCGCAAAAAGTGTTATTATAATCGATGGTAAGACGAGAAGTTCGGTTTCTCGACAGACCTAATATTTTTTTGCCAGTGTAAGAAAGAGCTCATCTTACAGTGGCACCACTAAAAAGGGAG
>JAUMXP010000135.1 GCA_030529125.1 Eubacteriales bacterium
GATTTAGATGGCGAAATCGACGCTATTATCGATGGTGGCGCTTGTTCAGTCGGAGTCGAAAGTACAGTTATCACTTTAGCAACAGACCCACCACGACTACTTCGTCCGGGATTAGTAACTGTTGAGCAGATAGAAGAAGTTATAGGTCACATAGATGTTGATAATGCAGTATTATATCAGCTCGAAAGTGATGAGAAAGCATCATCTCCTGGTATGAAATACAAGCACTATTCACCTAAAGCAAAGGTTGTGCTGATTAACTCATCAGTGAATGCGTTTACAGCTTATGTGAATGAGCAGTATGAAAAAGATGCGACAGTTGCCGCTATATGTTACGACGAAGATGTATGGGAGCTTGATTGCAAGACTATTTCTATCGGAAAATCAGACGATTATGAAACTCAGGCAAAAAGACTTTTTGATGCGCTCAGACAGGTTGATGATATGGAAAATATCAAAACAGTTTATGCTCACTGCCCTGAGAAAAACGGCGTAGGAATGGCACTTTATAACAGACTTATTCGTGCGGCAGCATTCGAGGTGATTGACCTTGAGTAAAGCGATGGTAGTAGGACTGACAGGGCCAATCGGTTCAGGTAAAAGTACGGTTGCTAAGATTTTTTGTGACAACGGATACAAGCTTATTGATGCTGATGTGTTAGCGCGCAAGGTAGTAGAAAAAGGTTCAAAAACCCTCAGCGAACTTGCTAAGTGCTTTGGTGAAGATATTATTAACTCTGATGGCACACTTAATCGCTCGTTGCTAGCTAAGAGAGCTTTTGAGAATAAAGATATGACCGATAAGCTCAACAATATCACACACCCTGCTATTTTGGAGCTTGTCAAAGAGAATATCAAAGAATACGAGCATAACGGCTATACAAAAATTATATATGAAGCACCTGTACTGTTTGAGAGTAATTCGGATAAATTCTGCGATAAGGTTGTCAGCGTTATTTCCTACAAATCACAGCGTATAGCAAGAGTTAAAAAAAGAGATAATATGTCTGATAACGATATTGAGAACAGACTCAACGCACAGTTTGACGATTCATATTACATTGAGAAATCAGACTTTGTGATATACAACAACTCATCTTATGAGGATCTCAATAAAGCGGTTTTAGAGGTTGTTTCTAAATTAAACGAGGTGCATAATGTCACACTACACTAAAACAGGACGAAAAGGTCACGGCTGTTGTGGCGGTATCGTAGCGTTGTTTTTGGTAGTAGTCGCGGTGTTTTCGTTGCTTTTCTTCTGTACCGATGTTTTTTCCGGTTTGAAAGATAAAGTGATGATGTATTTTTATCCGCAGGACTACTCGCAGTACGTCACGCAGTATGCTGAAGAATACGATGTAGATGAAGCGCTTGTATATGCTGTAATTAAAACCGAAAGCGGATTCAGAGAAGACGTGGAGTCATCAGTCGGGGCTATCGGCTTGATGCAGATTATGCCGGATACTTTTGAGTGGCTGCAGACTCTTAGTGACAGTGAAGTCACTTACACTGAAAATGACTTGAAAAACCCGCAGATAAACATCAAGTACGGCACATACTATCTGAGCTTTTTATTAGACCATTACGATGGTCGCGAAATGCTTGCGATAGCAGCGTACAACGGCGGTGTAGCTAATGTAGATAAGTGGCTTAAAGACACAAATTATTCTGCAGATGGGCTCACGCTTACGGATATCCCATACGAAGAAACAAAGAACTATGTAGAACGCGTTGAAGATGCAAAAAATACGTACAAAACGCTCTATTATGATAATAAATAAATTGGAGGAATATATATGTCAGAGAAAACAAAAGCTCAGCTTTTAAAAGAAGAAATTATGATGAAAGAGAGAAAAGGCGCTGCTGACTATAAGTCAGAAGACCTGAAGAAAGCAGACGATTTCTGCGTTGAATACAAAGAGTTTCTGGACTACTCACGCACTGAGCGTGAGGCAGTAGTATATTCAGTGGAGCTTGCTAAGAAACACGGCTTTACTGAGTATGATAATACAAAAAACTACAAAGCAGGCGACAAGGTGTATATAGTAAACCGCGACAAAGCAGTTGGCTTTGCGGTTATCGGTAAAAACGGTACTAAAAACGGCGTTAAACTTGCTATCGCTCACGTTGATTCACCACGTATTGACTTAAAGCCAAACCCTCTTTACGAGGATAATAACCTCGCACTTTTCAAAACTCACTACTATGGCGGAATCAAGAAATATCAGTGGACTACTATTCCGTTGTCACTTCACGGAACAGTTGTAAAACTCGACGGCACTAAAATTGATATCCGTCTGGGTGATGACGAGTCTGAACCATGCTTCTGCATTACAGATTTGCTCCCACATCTTGATAGAGAGCAGGCTACAAAAACAATGAACAAAGCGTTCACAGGCGAAGACCTCAATATTTTAGTTGGTTCACGTCCGTTTTCTGATGATAACGAAAAAGGTTTGGTTGCACTTAATGTTATGAGCATCTTAAACGAGAAGTATGGCATTACTGAAGATGACTTCCTCTCATCTGAACTTTGCTTTGTTCCTTCTTACAAGACTCGTGACATCGGCTTTGATCGTTCTTTAATCGGTGGTTATGGTCATGATGACCGTTGCTGTGCATATCCTGCACTTATGGCAGCACTCAACACTGAGATGCCTGAAAGCACAGTTATCACATATTTAACAGATAAAGAGGAAACTGGCAGTGATGGCAACACAGGTATGCAGTCAGATTTCTTAAGATATTTCATCTATGATTTAGCAAAAGCTGATAATGAAGAGGGCTACCATGTGCTTTCAAAGAGCCAGTGCCTTTCTGCTGATGTTAATGCTGCGTTTGACCCAACATTTTCTAGTGCTTATGAGCCAAAGAACGCTAGTTTCTTGAACGAGGGTGTTGTTATTTCCAAGTACACAGGTCACGGCGGAAAGTACGACACATCTGATGCTTCTGCCGAGTATATGGCAAAGATTCGTGCTATGCTCGAAAACGACGGCATCAAATGGCAGATTGGTGAACTCGGCAAGGTCGATATTGGTGGTGGTGGCACAATTGCCAAGTATGTTGCTAATATGAACGTAGATGTAGTTGACCTTGGTGTAGCGGTGCTTTGTATGCACGCGCCGTTCGAAATTATATCAAAAGCTGATATTTATATGGCATACAAGGCATTTTATGCACTGTTTAACTAAATTTTGTAGAAATACTTGCTTTTTTCAAAAAAGTATGATAGTATAACTCTTGCGGTTTTTAAACCGCACTTTGCGCTGATAGCTCAGCCGGATAGAGTGCCTGGCTACGAACCAGTAGGTCGGGGGTTCGAGTCCCTCTCAGCGCGCCATAAAAATAGCCCATACACCTTTTGGTGTATGGGCTATTTTTATATCACGAACGGGACTCGAACCCTGAGAGGGTGAGCTCCGTTAATAAAACAGTCCAGTGGACTGTTTTTAGGAGCGAAGCGTGTAGGCGGGTACCGCGAGTAATCGGAGCGGTCGCCAAGGGTGAATGAATTTTAATAAAAAATGCATTGTCCCTCTCAGCGCGCCATAGAAAACGCAGTACCTTTTTGGTACTGCGTTTTCTATGGCTAGCACGCTGAGAGAGGACTCGAAGGCGACCGTGCCGAGGTGCAAGCGGAAATCCTCCCTAAATTCTGACAAAAAATTCTTGACAAATCAATTTTTCTGTTGTAATCTTAACTTGCAAAATTTAAAAAGCACCACAGGGGGTGCCGACGCGAAAGTCGGCTGAGATTGGAATGGATGCTTTCCTGACCCTGCGACATAGTCGCGAACCTGATACGGATAATGCCGGCGTAGGGAGTTGTAGTTAATGATCTTAACACCATACGCAAGTGTGGTGTTTTTTCATTAAAAAGGAGTGTTTTTTATGAACAAAAAAGGAAAAATTCTACGTCTTGCTACCAGCGGTGTGCTGATTGGCCTTGCGACAATTTTGTCGATCATCAAGGTTTTCAGCTGGCCTTTTGGTGGCTCTGTCACACTGTTTTCTATGGTGCCTATTCTTGTGCTCTCATACATGTATGGTGTGAGATGGGGTATGCTGTGCGGTGCTGTCTATGGTGTGCTTCAGATGCTCTTAGGCGCTACTATGAGCAGTGCGTTTGCTGGTCTTGATTGGTGGGCAGTTATCCTGATGGCTCTGCTTGACTACATCATAGCTTATATGGTAGTTGGACTTAGCGGTATGTTTAAGAAAGCAATCAAAAACCCAGCGGCTTCTATTGCGCTTGGCAGTGTAGTTGCTATTTTGCTTAGACTTATCTGTCATTTCGTGTCAGGCTGGATATTCTACGGT
>JAUMXP010000136.1 GCA_030529125.1 Eubacteriales bacterium
TCCAACAGAGCCAGTTGAAGTTAAGAACGTTATCTACTTCGATTCAAACACAGCAAACTGGGGCGAATTCAGCAAAGTGTTCTGCCACGTTTGGGTATACGGCGGTGACGCATTCTACTCATGGCAGTCAAAGAAACAGGCTTGTACTGATGCAGACGGCGACGGTATCTGGGAATATGATTTCGACGCTAAGGGCATCGTTCTTGAAGAAGGCGTACTCTATGCAGTAATCTTCTCTAACGAGAACGCTGCACAGACATACAACCTCTTATTCGATACAAATTGCTTAGAAGATACAGCTTATGTTGCAGAAGATGTTTACGAGAACCCAGAAGACAGCTCAAAGACATGTCAGGTTGCATTCTGGACAAATCAGGATCCAGCAGTTTACGGTCCAGAGATGGTTATCACATCACTTGGTAACGTAATCGGTACTTGCATCCCATCATCTACAACAGCTCAGGGCATTCTCGAAGCTTTCCTTGCTAACGCTGCTAAGCTTGAGAATGTAAAGACATACACAGGCAAGAACGACCAGAAGGCTATCGACGATATCGCTGAGGATCTTGGTCTTACAGTAGAAGAAACTGCTGAAGCTATTGCTAACACAGGCGCAGTAGTTGATTGGAACGCAGATGATTCACTCATCGGTTACGAGCCAGTACTCGGCGACGTAAACTGCGACGGTGAAGTTTCAGTTCTCGATGCTACAATCGTTCAGCGTGTAGTAGCTAAGACAACAACTCTCACAGATGCAGAAAGCGCACTTGCTGATGTAAACGGTGACGGTGAAGTTTCAGTTCTCGACGCTACAACTATCCAGCGTTTAGTTGCTAAAATTATCACAGAGTTTTAATTAACTTAAATTAATACAGGCAGTGGGCAGATTATTCTGCCCACTGTCTTTTTGCATAATTAAAGCCCGTATCAAAAATGATACGGGCTTTGCTTGTTGTTTATATTTAGTTTATTTCTTTCTGATATCATCTAAGATATCTTCGATGATATCGTCTGTGTCTTTTTCTTCTAAATCAGTAGCTTCTTTCTTACGCTTAAATATAAAGAGTTTTGAGAAAACGTAGTTCAGAATTACTACGATAATGCTGACGATGATTTTAGCTATCATACCATCAACACCGAAGATTGTCTGGTCAACACCGATAGCAATAAGAATAGGTAAGCCGACCCACTCTATAACACCGGTTGCAAGACGGGAAAGAACAAACATCCATAACTCTTTGAATGCAACCGACGGTTTCCATGATTTGCTGTTGAATACCCACACTTTGTTTGTAATGAATGCAAAGATAACTGCGCATATCCAGGACAGTACGTTTGAAGTTGTGGTGTTTTCAACAGTAATACCAAGAAAACTGAAGGTAGGGATAAGAAAAGTGAAAAGTGCGTATGTAGCCCATGAAACTACGGTTGTAGCTACACCAAAGATCAGATACATTATAATCTCATGGTACTTATTCCATAATTTTTTCATAAAAACCTCGCAAATTATAGAAATCAGAAGTCGAACATATCTGTGTCATCTTCAAGGTTTGTCTCGCTTGCGATGTAGATAGGACGCTTTTTGGTTTCGATGTAAATTCTGCCGATGTATTCACCCAGGATACCAACTGAAAGCTCAATAATACCGCCGAGGAAAAGTACCGCACATAGGGTAGTTACATAGCCCGGTTGGTCAATACCGAAGAACAATGTCTGGATAAGGGTTATGATGATGTAGATAAAAGCAAGTATGGAAATAACAAAGCCCATTACAGCAACAAATCTCAGCGGTGCAACAGAGAATGAAGTGATGCCGTCGAGTGCATATTTGAACAGACCCCACATGCTCCACTTTGTAGTACCCACGGTACGCTCTACGTTCTCGTATTCTACCCATTTGGTTTTGAAGCCAACCCAGCAGAAAAGGCCTTTTGAAAAACGCTGAACTTCAGACAGCTCCATAATAGAGTCAACCATTTTTCTGCTCATGATACGATAGTCAACCGCGCCATCAGGCATCTTAACATCAGAGATGTTGTTCTGGAATGAGAAGAAAACTTTAGACACAAGACGTCTGAGCTTACTCTCGCCCTTTTGTTTTGAGCGATAAAGTGCACAGCAGTCGTTGCCTTCTTCTACACCCTGAATCATCTGAGGGAACATCTTTGGAGGATGCTGCAGATCAGCATCCATAACGATTACATAGTCTGCAGTTGAGTTCTTCAGACCTGCGTACATAGCGGCTTCTTTGCCAAAGTTTCTGGAGAAAGAAATGTACTTGATGTTTAAAAAGCGAGAAGCAAGAGTTTTTAAGACCTGCAAGGTCTTGTCTTTGCTACCATCATTTACAAATATATATCTGAATCTGTATTCAGGAATGGTGCTGATAACGGCGTTAGTTTCCTTAACAAAAAGCGGAAGGACTTCTTCCTCGTTATAGCAAGGTACAATAATGTCGATTGTTTTCATAATAATCACCTCTTAATCTTAATAATTATAACAAGCATAGAGAAAAAAGTCTATTATTTTAGGTTTTTTTTCAGAATATTTTAATAAATTTCTAAAATATGGTTTACCTTATAAAAATTTGTGGTAAAATCAATAATGAATAATTATGTGGAGGTTTAACTATGTCCGCAAAGAGTATAAGAAAAATTGAAAGACGAAGCGCTTTCAGTAAGTTTATTGAACCGTTGCAAACGGACAATATCTTTCTGAGAAACCTATGGTTTATTGTAGCGTTTTTTGTACCGTTTATCCTGATGTACTCCTGCTTTGCTTTTGCAGGGGTAGGTCCATTTGGTGATGAGTCAATTCTGGCGACAGACCTTTGGCATCAGTATTTTCCGTTTTTAGCGGATTTTCAGGATAAACTGCAGGAGGGTGCTTCTCTGCTTTGGACCTGGAAATCAGGCGGTGGTACCAACTACTTAGCGTTGATGGCGTACTACCTTGCAAGTCCGCTGAACTTCTTCACAGTACTTGTACCGCCTGAGTATTTAAGAGAGTTTGTTGCTGTTCTTACATGTGTAAAGATTGGTGCTGCGAGCTTTTTCTTCGCGCATTTTGTAAGGATAGTTTTCAAGAAGCGCGATATTACAGTAGCTGCTTTTGGTACTATGTACGCTCTGTGTGCATATATTATGGGCTACTACTGGAATATTATCTGGCTCGACACTATTGCGCTATTACCGCTTGTTGTTGCCGGTACGATATGCTTGCTTAGGGATAACAAATTCAGATTGTTTGTTGTTTCTCTTGCGTTATCTGTGCTTGCAAACTACTACATCGGTCTTTTCACATGTGTGTTCGTATTTATTGTGTGCGTGTCATACAGTATCATACAATACAAGGGAATCAAGAAACTGCTGCTTGATATAACTAAGATGGCAGGATTCTCATCCCTTGCGCTTGGTATTACTGCGATACTGACTATCCCTGCTGCTATGGCGCTTGGAAACACTCATTCATCTGACAATACTTTCCCTGAGACATACGCTATCAACATTGGTGATACTCCTGATTTTGCAGGAACAATGCAGGCATTTGCTAAGGTTATTTCGAACTCTATTGCTTTTGCTGAGCCTACTGCTAAAGAAGGTTTGCCTAATATTTACTGCGGTGTTGCGGTGCTTGTACTTGCAGCATTGTACTTTACATGTTCAAAGATTAAAGTCAGAGAACGTATTGCTGCGGGTGTGACCTTGCTCTTCTTTATTATGAGCTTTATAATACGTCAGCTTGACTATATGTGGCACGGATTCCATTTCCCTAATATGCTGCCACACAGATTTTCTTTCCTTTATTCATTTGTGCTGATTGTCATGGCAGTCAGAGTGTTCATGTATATAAAGGACATCAAGCTATATCAGGTATTTATAGCTATGGGTCTTTCGGCAGCGGTAATCATCACAGCACTTGTAGTCGAAAGTGATACGGCTGAGTCTACCAGTGTAGAAGCAGACTACTGGCCAATGATAGCTTCTACTTTCATCATTGTGATTGTTGCAGTATGGCTTATTTTGGTTGCTACGAAATCGGTTCCGAAAGAAGCGTTAGCGGTAGCTTTAGCTTGTGTTTGTTTAGCTGAGGGTGTTTGCTCAGCATATATTGGTGTAAAAACCGTTGGTACAACTACAACTCTGTCTTATCCTCTCGGCACTGATAATACACTTGCGATGGTTGACTACATCGATGATATTGAAAGTGGAAATCCTGATATATTCAGAGCCGAAGTTACTAAGTATCATACATTAAACGATAATGCGCTTATCGGCACAAACGGTATTTCAATGTTCAGCTCTG
>JAUMXP010000137.1 GCA_030529125.1 Eubacteriales bacterium
ATTCACTATCAATTTAATATTTTATTTTGTCTAAACTTTGGGGTTCACTTCATAAGCGGAAGGCTCTATACTATTTATTCAGTTCACGCAAACATCTGAATTAATGAGAACACAAAAACAACCAGAATAACAACAGGGAGTATATACTTCATATAGTGTACAACCCAACGAGGTGTTTTCAAACCCTTACCTGTATTAACTTCTTTGAGGAAGTTCTTTGAACCCCAACCAAAGCGATAGGTACAGAAAACAACGTAAACCAAGCTACCAACAGGAAGCAAGAAGTTAGAAACTGTCTTATCCTCAATATCAAAGATACTGCCTAAGAAAGTCATACCTGACCAGATGCTGTTAGAGAAAATAGCAGGCAGACACAGTACCATCATAAGACCGATATTGATAAGACAAACAATCCATCTTTTCTTAATACTTGTAAGTTCAAGCCAGAACGAAACAATGTTCTCGAATACCGCGATAACAGTAGACAAAGCAGCAAACATCATAAACAGGAAGAACAGACTACCGATAATCTGTCCGCCAGGCATCTGGTTGAACATTGATGACAGTGTTGTGAACAAGAAGCTTGCACCCAAATTGTTCAAATCAACATTAACGCCACCAGCAAAAGTGAAACAAGCAGGGAATACAATAAAGCCTGCTACTATAGCGACCATTGTATCAAGGCTGATGATAGTCACAGCTTCACCAAGCAGTCTGCGGTCTTTGTTGATATAGCTGCCGAATACAGCGATAGAACCGATACCGACAGATAATGTGAAGAACGCCTGTCCCATAGCCGCAGAAACAACTTCATATATGCCAGCTTCCTGCATTTTATCAAAAGAAGGAATCAGGTAGAAACTCAAGCCCTCTCCTGCACCATCGAGTGTACATGAATACACAGCAAGACCAACTAAAAGGCCTAAAAGCGCAAGCATCATATACTTAGTGATACGTTCAACACCCTTGATAAGTCCGAGTGCACAGATACCAAAGCATAAAATGATAACACCATAAGTTGCGTAAATGTTAAGCGGAGCATCACTCGCAACCGCACCAAACGCTTCGCCTAAGGCTGCAGGATCAGTAGTGTTCACAATAGAACCAGTTACGTACTTGTAAAAATAGATAAACATCCAGCCTGAAATAACGCAGTAGAACATCATCAGCAGATAGTTACCGCTGATACCCGCAAATTTCATCAGATGCCATTTCTGCTTTGGTCTTTCGAGCACATCAAACGATGTAGCAATACTGCGTTGGCTAGCACGACCAACACTGAGCTCTGCAAGCATAACCGGCAGACCCAAGATAAGCAAAAATGCAATATACATAAGTACAAAAGCACCGCCGCCGTATGCACCGGTGATAATAGGAAAACGATAAACGTTACCAAGACCGATAGCACAACCGGCAGAAATCAGAATAAAGCCCAAACGTGAGCCGAATTTTTCTCTCTGCATAATATACCTCTCATATTTTAATAAAAATACTATATCAAATAAACCTGTGAGTGGCAAGTGAATTTTATCCTGAAATTACTTTATTTCACAGATTTCGATTTTCTCTTCAAAATTCGCTGACAGTTCAAAGCCACTATCTAGAATATCCTGTGATACGTAAACTTTGCTTTTGTCAGCGTTTAAGATAACAACGCTGTAGTTTGAGCCATCCTCATCAGTGTGTGTGTTCAGATATTCAAGCGTTTTGTCAATACCCATAACAAAGAATGCAGTGGACAGAGCATCGTTGTCTACACCTTTGTTACCGATAACTGTCACAGACGAAATATCGCTTTGCGACGGATAACCGCTTTGTGTATCAATAATGTGGTGGTATCTCACACCATCTTGTTCGAAATATCGTTGATACGCACCTGATGTCACAGAAAATGGATACTCTGTGCTGTATTTAGCAAACACCTCGCCTGTATCTGGATACTCCACACCGATTGTATAGTCATAATCGTCTGAGTTATCACACGTAACAACCATACCGCCCAGGTTTACAAGTCCACGGCTAATATCGCTTTGTTTCATAATTTTCCACAGCTTGTCACCTATGTAGCCCTTTGCTATTGCACCAAGGTCGATACTCATACCTTCACAAAGGCTTACAAAACTATCGGCACTTACGTTGACCTTTGTATAATCAACCAAAGCTTTTGTTTGAGCAATAGACTCAGGTTTCGGTACAAGGTATTCTTTTGTATCAAAACCCCACAATTTAACAAGCGGATAAACAGAAATGTCAAAAGCACCATTGCAGGTTTTCGATATTTCACAAGCTTTTATTATGAGCTGTGCAGTTTCTTCACTAACACTCACTTTATCAGAGTTTGCGTTATTGATAGCGTATACATCAGAAGAACTTTTTGTAGCACTCAAAAGGTCTTCGAGTCGCTTTATCTCTGACTTACACTTTTCGATAGTAGTGTTAACTACATCTTCATCCCCTACCATCTTAAACGAGATAAAGGTATCAAGCGCAAACATCTCATCAGTATACTCATCTGTAACGCTGTCACAACAGCAGAGCACAAGCGGTAACATAGCGATACACAAAAGTAAAGATATTACCCTTTTCATCAATCTGCTCCCTGACTTTTACACTCAGCGTTGTGCTTGTCGATAACCATCTGTACATACGGCAATATTTCAAATCCCATACGCTCATAAAGACGCTTTGCTTTTTCGTTTTCAAGCTCAACTTCTATTCTGTATCTTGCAGCAGGGATATTCTCTTTCATATATTCAAAGAACTGTGTACCCATACCGCGGTTGCGATACTCTTCTTCGATATAGATTTCCTCAACAGTAACGGAAACACCGCCTGCTTCCTGAGAAAATGTGCGTGAAAGCATAGCAAAGCCACACGGAGCACCATCACACTCAAAGATATAGCACCATACGTATTCATCTGAACGCATGAATTCATCAAAAGTAATTTTATAGTTTTCTTTTGGCACAGGTGCATTAACGACATCTGAATTATAAAACTTATCCGCATATTGATAATACAGTTCGCGGTCAGATTCACGGATTCTTCTGATCATAATATCACTCTCCACGCCCTATTTTATCACATTAAAGCACAAAATAAAAGGGGGAACTTTTCTACGTGTTAGTCTTGTATCAACATCTAATTTGTGATATTATTAATATGTATGTACACTAGGAGGTGCAAAAATGAATAGCAAAAAAAATAACAGCAAAACATTAAGCGATAAACTTGAACGTTTATCCTTGTCTGTTGACTCAATCGTTGCGGCTTTTGTTTCAACATTTATGCTCAGCTATATTTTTCAACTTATCAACAATCCGACGTTTACTGACCTCAACTTATACTACAATTCAATCAACTTTGTATTGTTCTGGTTTTTGACTATAGGTGGTGGTCTGGCTCTTTGTCTTTTCGCGTATATCACAAAGCTCAAGTGCCTAATACCGCGAACGCTGATAATCATAACAACGCTGCTAAGCGTTATGTTTGCTGCAAGCTACAAAACAGCAGATGCGTATTTTGTCATAGGTCTTGCGCTTGTTGACTTCATCATTGTTTTGTGGTGCGTAAAAGACGATAAGTTAGAGCTTTCTAAAATCAACATCAGCTACAAAACTTGTCTTATAAGCGCGTGCGTGCTGTTTATCCTTTCTTCTGTTATTTTCTCATATTACACTTCTTTGAAATACACAAGTTTCAGAAACGCAACTTTTGATTTTGGTATTTTCTCACAGATGTTTGAGAATATGGCTGAAACAGGAGCACCACTCACTACGGTTGAACGCTCAGTTGAAATGAGCCATTTCGGTGTACACTTCTCACCTATCTACTACCTGTTCCTGCCTGGATATATGCTTTTCCGTTCACCGATTTATCTCATTGTTATTCAGGCTGTTATGGTTGCATTGGGTGTTTTTGCAGTATATCTTATCTGCAAAAAGCTCGGTTTATCCGGAAAAGTTACCCTCTTGTTCGAGGTAATTTACACCTTCTATCCTTGTCTTTTCAACGGTTGTTTCTACGACTTCCATGAAAACAAGTTTCTGACAACTATTATCCTATTCTTACTTTACTTTGTTATTTCAGACAAGCTTGTGTACTCAATTGGCTTCTCTGTACTGCTTCTTACTGTTAAGGAAGACGCAGCAATCTACTTAATTGCTATTGCGCTTTATGTACTTATCTCAAGAAAGAAGTACATGATGGGCTCTATTATGCTAGGTTTGTCTGTTATTTACTTTACAATAGCTAACTTAATTGTCTCATCATTAGGCACCGAAGGCGTTATGATGT
>JAUMXP010000012.1 GCA_030529125.1 Eubacteriales bacterium
CATTCCTTGTTACTACTTCTGACAGAGATATTATGTCCAATGAAGTTATCGAGCGTTTTGATGAACTCGAGGGCAAGGACGTTTGTGTTGCAGGTCGTATTATGTCTAAGCGCGGTAAGGGTAAAGTTATGTTCATGGATATCCACGACCGTGGTGGCAAAATCCAGATATTTGCTAAATTCGACGATCTTGGCGAAGAAGTTTACAAAGGACTTAAGAAATGGGACATCGGCGACATCATGGAGGTCAAGGGCTTTGTGTTCAAGACTCAGATGGGCGAAATCAGTATCCATGCTACAGCAGTAAAACTGCTTGCTAAGTCACTTCTTCCACTGCCTGAGAAATATCATGGTCTTACTAATACTGACCTTCGTTATCGTCAGCGTTATGTTGACCTTATTATGAATCCTAACGTAAAGACTACTTTCATCAAGCGTAGCGCTATTATCAAGTCTATCCGTGAGTATCTTGATAACAATGGATATATTGAGGTAGAAACACCTATCCTCAACACCATCCCTGGTGGTGCTGCTGCTCGTCCTTTCACTACTCACCACAATACATTAAACCTTGATATGTATATGCGTATTGCTACAGAGCTCTACTTAAAGAGACTTATCGTTGGCGGTATGGAGAGAGTATACGAAATAGGTCGTAACTTTAGAAACGAGGGTATGGACGTTAAGCACAACCCTGAGTTTACTTGTATTGAGTTCTACGAAGCTTATACAGACCTGTATGGAATGATGGATCGTACAGAACAGCTCATCAACAAGGCGTGTGTTGAAGTTAACGGTACAGACCAGATAGAGTATCAGGGCGATCAGATTAGTTTAGCCCTTCCATTCAAGCGCGTTACTATGATTGACGCTGTCAAAGAGCACACAGGCATTGACTTCAACGAGTTCTACTGCGATACTGAGAAAGCTAAAGAAGTTGCTAAAGAGCTTCATCTCGAAGTTAAGTCTACAGATACATGGGGCAATATCTTAAACTCTGCATTCGAAGAATATGTTGAGGACAAGCTCATTCAGCCTACATTCGTATGTGACTATCCTGTTGAAGTTTCTCCACTTACAAAGCGCAAGCAGGACAAGCCTGAGCTTGTTGAGCGTTTTGAGCTCTTCTGTAAAATCGGCGAGCTCGCTAACGCATACACAGAGCTTAACGACCCAATCGATCAGAAAAAGCGTTTTGAACATCAGCTGATGCTCAGAGAAGCAGGCGACGATGAGGCTAATATGATGGATGACGATTTCGTTACATCACTCGAGTACGGTATGCCACCAACAGGCGGTGTAGGTATAGGTATCGACAGATTGGTTATGCTGCTGACAGACAGCGCATCAATCCGCGATGTTATCCTCTTCCCCACAATGAAGCCTATTGAGAAGTAAACATAAGTATTTATCAGGGTTTTGGGGTTACTAAACTTTATGAAAAAGTGAATTTACCCCAAATTTACCCTAAACGAATTGAAAATACACAAAGATTAAGGGACTGCTTTTTGGCAGTCCCTTTTTTTGCTCATCGGTTTCAACCTATATCTGTTAATAAATATAATACATATCATATTGACAAACTATCGTTATAACGATATAATATAGATGAAGAATAAACTATCGTTAAAGCGATACAATGATTAGAAGGTGTTATTGATGATGAATAAATTAACTATATATCATGGCTCGAGCAAAATTATAGAAAGACCTTTGTTTGGAGCAGGCAATCCGAATAACGATTATGGATTAGGTTTTTACTGCACAGAAACATTAGACCTTGCGAAAGAATGGGCTTGCTCTGCTGAAACTGATGGCTATGCAAACAAGTACTCATTGAACACCGATGGGCTTAAAATTTTGTCGCTCACAAGTGGTGAGTATAATATCTTAAATTGGCTTGCAATACTTCTTGAAAATAGAAAGTTCAGATTAACTAGCGATATTGCATTAGAAGCAAAAGAGTATATTTTTGAGAATTTTTTGATAGACTATAAGAATTACGATATCATCAAAGGCTATCGAGCAGATGATTCATATTTTTCATTTGCAAATGCATTCTTGAATAGTACCATATCTATTTCGCAGTTGGAAAAAGCAATGGTGCTTGGAAAACTGGGAGAGCAAATAGTTGCGGTGTCTAAAAAAGCATTTGATGCATTAAGTTTTGAAGAAGCAATTCCTGCTGAAAATGAAATCTATTTTCCAAAGAAACTTGCTCGTGATAATTTGGCAAGAGAAGAGTTCAGAAAGGAAAAGAAAAAGGGTTCTGTGTTAACAGAAAAATATATCCTCGATATTATCAGGGAAGGATGGAAAAACGATGATGACCGCTTACAACGAGTTATACTTGGATGATGCGATGCATAATCTCGCTGATATGGTAGATTATGCTGTGTGTGATTTGGGTTTTGAACCAGATGAGTTTTTCGGCTGGTTTGTGTCATCTGGAATAGCAAGTAAAATTGAAAAGGGTAATCCAAAGTATATTGCAGGTATGTCTGGTGTTGAGTTGGCAGAAGCAGTACTTACTAAAACTAATGTTGCCTTCGTATCAAAAGAGCCTTCCTATTCGATTGATAAGGGTAGGGAGTACTGGGCAGGATGGATACTTGCTTACTATCAATGGGCAACTGGCATGCGATTCGAGGATATCATAAAGAATGGATTGCCTTTGTCAAAGGTTATGTCGATGTATATTCTTCATGAAGCAGATGAAAGTAAGTTCGTTGAGAATGCTAATGAAATAATCGCTCGCCACAAAGAATCAAAAATTACCAGATTACAGGAAATAAGAAAATCAAGAGGTTTCACCCAGCAACAGTTGAGCGATGCATCGGGTGTCAAGGTTCGTATGATTCAGTTGTATGAACAAAGACAAAATGACCTTTCAAAAGCAAGATTTGAAGTTGTGTTGAGCCTTGCAAAAGCACTTGGTTGTGAAATCGAAGATTTGATAGACTAACGGATGGGGAATACCCCATCCGTTTTTTATTTATCTCGAATATACAATAATTGACATAGTAAGTAGAAAAAGATATAAAGCATAATTAGCAGTTTATTAATATTTCAGGGCTTGTTTTAAATGTCAAAATATGGTATAATTAATACATCAAATTAAATAGAACATAACATACTCAAAATTTTTAAAGACTTACATATTTTCTGCAATCGCAGGACATATGTGGGTCTTTTTTTATTTGTTTTTTGAGACCCTCTAATAAGGAGGGATGGATATGATTATTTATGTAATTGGAATAGCAAATGTAATCCTGCAGTTTCTTACCCGTAATACCCTGTTCGCATATTTCGGATTCGTATGTCTTTTTATTTATGCCTTATCACTGTTTGTTAAACAGAAGAAAATCACACTTATTTGCGGGGTTGTTTCACTCTTATGTGTTACTGCTTATGCTCTATACAACCATTATCTTTTCGGTTATTTGATAGGAGACTATATTGCAGTAGCGGTTGAATCTGTTTTAACCCTCACAGTGTTTATAGTATATATGGTACAAAGCAAAGAACCACCTTCCATCGAAGGTGGTTCTGCTGTTTTAGAGGGCAAGTTGGATACGAAGTCCATCCGATATCCTTTCCATATGCTCCTCAGATAGAGTTGTTACATACTCTAAAAGGTCTGATTTGCTAATTGAAAGTGGTTGTTCACAAAGACAAATGCTGTCTCTACTTAACCCAGTTTCAGAAGCGAGTAGCGGAATATGGGTCGGAATACGGTGTTTGGTTTTTGATGTTGAAATACTGCAAACAGTCACAATCGGGGAATGAATGTTGCATGCTTTGTTACTACAAATCACTACAGGTCTTATGGTCATATTTGGGTTATGGCAGAAATTCGTAAGTTTAGCAAACAGAAAAAGCCCCAAAAGGTTAAAGGCATGACTGGAAGCGAGCAAAAAAAATTTGTTGATTATATGCTTTCAAATAAAGCCTTTGCTACTTACTACCCATAAATGGGTCCCGTGGGTCAAACATACTTAACTGATCACTTTCTTGATCTCTTTTCAATTGATCCGCTATATATGTTTTTATCGCTTTTGTGTTTTTACCCACGGTATCCACGTAATATCCCTTGCACCAAAATTCGCGATTTCTGTATGCAAATTTCATATTACCCCACTTTTGGAATATTAGAAGTGCGCTCTTCCCTTTTAAGTATCCCATAAATCCCGAAACGCTCATTTTGGGCGGGATGCTGACTAACATATGTATGTGGTCGGGACATACCTCTCCTTCTATTATTTCTACTCCTTTCCATTGGCATAATTGTCTTAGTATTTCTCTTATCTCTATACGTTTTTCGCCATAGAACACCTGTCTTCTATACTTGGGTGCAAATACTATGTGATACTTGCAATTCCACTTCGTGTGTGCTAAACTACTTGTGTTTTCTATTTTATCTTTTTTCATATTAAAACTCCTCCGATTGCTTTTTTGTTCGACTGGCAGGTCGTCACTATTCTAGCATATTCGGAGGTTTTTTGTTTATCGGTTAACCTTTCTTGTACCACGCGACTATCGCGTGGTTTTCGCTATACAATAAACGGACTATTCTTTGTGAATAGTCCGTTTTCCATATTTTGTTTATGCAAAGAGATATGTGCACTTCACTTTTAGTAATAACCTTGTTTACGTTTTGTTGATTTCTTAATAAATCAATGATATAGTAATAAAAAAGCAGAAAGGCTAATAGGCTATGAAGAAAGTAAAACAATTTAAAAAGTGTCCTCAATGTGGGCGACTCTATAACGATTTGAATATGCGGTATTGTCTTAATGATAATTACCCACTAATAGACTACGAAACAGACGATCCATTGGGTGAACAACTAAAGAATTTTGACAGACCGATACACAAGCCTACACTTGACGATTTAAAAAGAGAACAAGCAAAGAAAAGTGTTGATCCTGACTGTGTTCCTAAATGTCCTACTTGTGGATCAAAGAAAGTAAAGAAAATATCTACACTGAAGAGTGCAACACACATGCATTTGTTTGGCTTTTTCAGTAAAACTGCTATATCTCAGTTTTACTGTGAAAATTGCGGATACAAATGGTGATGTCTTGAAATAAACTGTCTTAGAGCTATGACGTTTTTGTCGTAGCTCTTTTTTGTTGCAATAATTTTTTCATTTGCTGAAACTTTTTTACATATTTATGTGTTTTATATATAGAAAGCGTTATTGCTTTTCTTTTGATTTACAGATATAATGAAAATGGTGCAGATATATCTGAGAAAGATGTAGAGGTGACTAGTATGAAAAAGAAGATATGGATACCTATTATTGCTGTTATTGTTGTGCTTGCCGTTTTGTTTGTTCCGATTCCACAAGCGTCGTACGATGATGGCGGTACCAGAGAATACGTAGCGCTGACATACAAAATCGTAGACTGGAACAGAATCACACCTGACGGAGTATACGATGAAACCAAGGTGTATTTCTTTTCGGATAGATACAAGTCGATTGATGAGTTGTTCGAGCTTGAGTATCAGCCACCTGAATATGAGTTTATGGCTACTGTGCTCAAAGTTTACGATGGTTCTGTTTTAGTCGAAGCCTTTGCAGAAGAATCAGTGAATAACAGCAGTGATCAGTATACGTTTTCTACAACAAAGCTTGATTACTTAGCGCTTGTGCCGGGTGATATAGTGAAATTAGTCTACACAGGTATAGTAGAAGAATCTTATCCTGCAGGCATCGAAGTGACTAAGTGGGAGCGTGTTGACGACCTGAGCAGTTATGAATACACAGGCGAATGGCTCAATAAAGAAACTGCTGAAGTATGTAATGAAAATTTGTTAACTGATTTTGTCATTACAAGAATATACAAAGACTGCTTCTTCGCCAGAAGTTTGTTTACTAGCCCTTATACGATAAAACTCAACGGCTCAGTCTCTGACGATTGGTGCGTAGGTGATCGGGTTGCATGCTCCTACAAGAACGCTTTTGAGGATAAAGAAACACACAGAATAGAAGCAGATCTGCTGACTATAGAACAGAGCGACGAAGAGATAGATCCATATGTGTGCTATAAGCCTGTTATTTATCTCTACCCTCAGTCTTCAACACAAGTAGAAGTTAAGCTTGATCTTGACGGCGATTTTACCTGCACATATCCTGAGTATAAAGATGGATGGAATGTGACAGCTATGCCTGATGGTACGCTGATTGATGAAAATAATAAGCACTACAACTATCTCTACTGGGAAGGCGAGACCTCAGCTCAGTACGATTTTTCTTCAGGCTTTTGTGTCAAAGGAGAAGATACAGCACAGTTTCTGGAGAAGGCACTCGATAAACTCGGACTTAACCGTAAGGAAGCTAATGAATTTATTGTATACTGGCTACCTCTGATGCAGAATAATGAATATAACGTGATTTCGTTCCAGACAGATGCTTATACTGATGCTGCAAAGCTCAGCGTAACTCCAACCCCTGATACAGAGATACGAGTATTCATGGCATATTATGAGAGTGATAGTTATGTAGATATTGATGAGCAAAAGCTCATTACCCCTGAGCGCAACGGCTTTACAGTTGTTGAATGGGGTGGAACACAGGTAGCACATTGATTTGGCTTTTGAATAATTGAAATAGTAGAGTGAATGTGATATAATACTATACAGATTTATTTTTGTATAGGATATGCTGATATGAAGAAAAAGATAGTTTCATTGTTATTGGTGCTTGCGCTGTGTATTGCTTTAGTTGGATGCGATTTCGTCAAAGAGCGCGCAGAAGAGGTTGTCGATAGGGCGCAAGACGTATTAAATGATATAAAAGAGTCTTATGAATCAGACTCAGAGCAGGATACCTTTGAGGCAGAAGGCCCTATATTATATAAAGTATCTGATGACAACGGTAACGTAATCTGGTTGTTTGGTTCTATTCATATTGCAAGAGATGACTTCTATCCATTGCCTGACTACGTAACAGATGCGTTTGAGAGTAGCGACGCACTTGCTGTTGAGTTCGATGTCAATAAGTTTGAGAAAGATACAGCAAGCCAGACTGAATCGATAATGCAGATGCTGTATATGGACGGCACAACTATCAAAGACCATATCTCAGAAGATATATACGACGATGCAGTAGAAATACTAACAGAAAACGAAACGTATAATGTCATGCTTGATTATTATATGCCGTGTATGTGGTCATCAACTATTGACCAGTATACTTATGTGAAGCTTGGATATAGCTTAGATAATGGTATCGACAGACATTTCCTTAATTTAGCTGAGTCTGAGGGCAAGACAATATTGGATGTTGAGTCAGCTCAGTATCAGTACGAAATACTTTCTGGTTTTTCTGATGAAACTCAGGAGTTCATGCTCCAGAGTTCTGTTGAGTCGTATAATAACAGCGACGAAGCTGATGAAGAGATGACCCGTATGATGGATTTGTGGGTATCAGGTGACGAGTATGAGTTTGCTAGCTTCCTTGAGTCAGAGGCTGATGAATTTGAAACCCAAAGAGAGAAAGACCTCTACGAAGAATATACTTACAAAATAAGAACTGTCAGAAACGAAGAGATGACAGACTGGGCTGAGCAGACACTGAACTCAGGACAAGAAGTATTTATGTGTGTTGGCGCTGCTCATATTATCGGTGATGGCGCTGTTGCTTCTAATCTCAAAGACCGTGGCTACAAGGTTGAGAGGGTATATTGATATTTTGTAAAACAAAAGGCAGTAGGATATTCCTACTGTCTTTTTTACATATAAACAAAGTTGCGTTTTGTTGGATTTGTACACTGAGTTGGAAATTTTGCACAAACTAAAGCAGTCATTATTATTCAATGGGTCAAACTTTTAATGCGTGAATGCTTTTTTATTGTATATTTTGTCCATTTGTAATATAATTAAAAGGTGTTCACAGACGAAATTGTGGAATATGACTGAAAATGTCGATTTCTCTTTTTCGTACATTGAAAGGAGTTGTTTTTTATGAAACAATATGATGCAAAACACATTTTGAATATTGCTATGGCAGGTCACTCAGGCGCAGGTAAGACTTCTGTTGCTGAGGCTATGCTGTATCTTTCTAAAGCTTCTGACAGACTCGGAAGAATTGCTGATGGCAACACCATGCTCGACTACGATGCTGAAGAGATAAAGAGAAAGGTTTCTGTGCTCACAGCTATCGCACCTGTTGAGTGGAAGAATATGAAGATTAACCTCATCGACACACCTGGTCTTTTTGACTTTGAGGGTGGTATCTGCGAAGGTTTCCGCGCTGCTGAAACTGCTATGATCGTTGTATCAGCTAAAGATGGTATCAACGTTGGTACAGAAAAGGCTGTTAAGGCTGCTGATAAAGCAGGTTTGACAAAGATTTTCTTTGTTAACGGTGTTTGTGACGAGGATGCTCGTTTCTATCGTGTACTTGAAGACCTGAAAGCTACTTTCGGTCCTTCTGTTTGTCCTGTTATCGTTCCACATATCGAGAATGGTCAGGCTAATACATACATCAACTTGTTTGAGTACAAGGCTTATACATATGACAAGTCTGCTAACAGCACACCATCTGATATTTTACCTGAGATGGGCGACAGACTCGAAGGCTTACGTGAAGCTATCAAAGAAGCTGTTGCTGAGACTTCTGAAGAGCTTATGGATAAGTTCTTCATGGGTGAAGAGTTCACACCTGAAGAGATTATCCTCGGTGTATCACAGGGTGTAAAAGACGGTTCTCTGTGTCCTGTATTCTGCGGTGATGCTCAGTCCACATTCGGTATCGAGCAGTTTATGAACTCACTCTCATGGCTTGCTCCTACAGCTGCTGATAAGGGCGCTGAGGTTGCTGTTGACGTTAACGGTGACCCTGTTGACATCGCAGTTAACGAAGCTGGCGCAGCTGCTGCTATCGTATTCAAGACAGTTGCTGACCCATTTGTTGGTAAGCTCTCATACTTCAAGGTTGTTTCTGGTAAGGTTTCAACCGACACTCCACTCGTTAATATGCGTACTGGTAAGGAAGAACGTATCACTAAGGTTCTTACAGTAAAAGGTAAGAAACAGGAAGACTCTTCATACATCGGCGCAGGTGACATCGGTGCTATTCCTAAGCTTCAGGCTACTATCACAGGCGACACCCTCTGCGCTCCTACACGTAGAGTTATCTTAGAAGGCGTTTCATATCCTGCTCCATCATTCTCAATGGCTATGTATCCAAAGAAGAAGGGCGAGGAAGATAAGGTTGCTCAGGGTCTTACACGTCTTGCTGAAGAAGATCCAACTATCAAGTTTGTAAACAACTCAGAAACTAAGGAAATGGTTGTTTCCGGTATGGGCGAACAGCACCTCGATGTTGTTGTTTCCAAGCTGAAGAATAAATTTAACGTAGAAGTTGAACTCAAACAGCCTAAGGTTGCATATAGAGAAACTATCCGTTCTACAGCTGATGTACAGGGCCGTCATAAGAAGCAGTCCGGTGGTCACGGTCAGTTCGGTGATGTATGGATCAAGTTCGAACCATGCGATTGTGATTCTCTTGAGTTTGAAGTACAGGTAGTCGGTGGCTCTGTTCCTAAGCAGTTCTATCCTGCAGTTGAAAAGGGTCTTAGAGATTCTATCAAGAAGGGTCCTTTAGCTGGTTATCCTGTAGTTGGTGTTAAGGCTATCCTCCACGATGGTTCTTCTCACCCTGTTGACTCTAACGAAATGGCGTTCAAGATGGCAGCTCAGATTGCGTTCAAGAACGGTATCCCACAGGCTAGACCAACACTTTTAGAGCCTATCGGCGCACTCAAGGCTAACGTTCCTGATGCTAACATGGGCGATATCATGGGCGAAGTTAACAAGCGTAGAGGTCGTGTGCTTGGCATGAACGTAGGCGAAGACGGTATGCAGATCGTTGAGGCTGAAGTTCCTATGGCAGAGATGGCTGACTTCTCAGTTTATATGCGTCAGGTAACACAGGGCAGAGGCTCATTCAGCTTTGAGTTCGAGCGTTATGAAGATGCTCCTACACAGGTAGCCCAGAAAGTTATCGAAGAAGCTAAAGCAAATATGGAAGATTGATATTAATTAGTTAAGCAATTAATTTCCTATAGAAGCACCCAAGTTAAACGCTTGGGTGTTTTGCTTTTTGCAGTAATACGTGCTATAATTAGTCATCACTTAACGGAGTTGCGTATGAAGACATTAGTATATAGATTTTTACAATGTACATGGGGAATATTGCAGACAACACTAGGCTTGTTTGTGTTCTTGTTGCATATCAAAGACGAGCATTTCAGCTTCCACTCAGCTATCATTACAAAGTGGAAGGGTAAGTCTAGCGTATCTCTTGGTATGTTTGTTTTTGTGACTGATGATCCGTATTTTTATGACAAACTAAAAGATGAGTATTCTAAAGAAGAGCTGTCCCATAGACTGCTTGTTCACGAATACGGACACACGATTCAGTCGCTTATTCTAGGACCTCTATATCTGATAGTTATGGGAATACCGTCTACTTTATGGGGATTTTTACCATCGTGCTATAATAAACGTAAGAACGAGCAGGTTTCGTATTTCTCTTTTTTCACTGAGAGCTGGGCTAATACCTTGGGCGAAAAGGCAACAGGCTCAAAATCTATGGAAAATTTAATGATTGACTAAACAAAACCCCGCGTGAGTTTTCACGCGGGGTAAATTTTTTATATTTTATTATTTAATAAGTGACTTTCCTGTCATTTCTACAGGCTGTGGCAGGTCTAAAATCTCAAGCATAGTTGGAGCGATGTCAGCGAGACATCCGCCTTCTCTAAGCTCACAATCCTTGCCTACAACAACGAAAGGAACAGGGTTAGTTGTGTGTGCTGTGAACGGTGAACCGTCTACATCATACATTCTGTCCGCGTTGCCGTGGTCAGCAGTGATGAGCGAAATACCGCCCATCTCAGCTACAGCATCAGTAACAGCCTTAACACCCTTGTCAACAGCCTCAACAGCTTTGACAGCTGCTTCGAAGATACCTGTGTGACCAACCATGTCGCAGTTAGCAAAGTTCAGGATAACAACGTCGTACTTACCGCTCTTTATAGCCTCAACGCACTTATCAGTAACTTCGTAAGCGCTCATGTGTGGCTGGAGGTCGTATGTTGCAACCTTTGGAGATGCAACTAAGATTCTGTCTTCGCCATCGTACTGCTTCTCAACACCACCGTTGAAGAAGAATGTTACGTGAGCGTACTTCTCTGTTTCAGCGATTCTAAGCTGTGTTTTGCCCATTTTAGAGAGATATTCACCTAATGTGTTCTGAAGGCTCTGTGGCTTGAATGCAATCTCAACATTAGGCATTGTAGCGTCATACTGAGTCATGCATACGTATGTGAGAGGGAAGAAACCATTCTTTCTCTCAAATCCAGCAAATTCAGAGTCAACGAATGTACGTGTGATTTCTCTAGCTCTGTCAGGACGGAAGTTGAAGAATACTACAGAGTCGTTAGCACCGATTCTCTTAGTGCCGTCGATAACAGTAGGTACAACAAATTCGTCTGTAACGTCGTTTTCGTAAGATTTCTGGACAGCATCAACAGGACATGCGTTGTGTTCACCTTCGCCATATACCATAGCAGCGTAAGCTTTCTCTACACGTTCCCAACGATTATCTCTGTCCATAGCGTAGTATCTGCCCATAACTGAAGCGATTTTTCCAACGCCAATTTCATTCATCTTATCAACACACTGAGCAACAAAGTCCTTACCGCTTGATGGTGGAACATCTCTGCCGTCTAAGAAAGCATGTACATATACTTCACTCAGACCCTTTCTCTTAGCCATTTCAAGAATGCCGTAGAGATGAGTGTTGTGTGAGTGTACACCACCGTCAGATAACAGACCGAACAGGTGTAGAGCTGAGTTGTTCTTCAGCGCGTTGTCCATAGCGAGGTTGAGTGCCTCGTTGTTAAAGAAATCGCCGTCGCCTATAGACTTAGTGATTCTTGTTAACTCCTGATATACAATTCTTCCGGCACCCATATTTGTGTGACCAACTTCAGAGTTGCCCATCTGGCCGTCAGGCAGACCAACGTTCATGCCTGATGCACCGATCTGAGTGATAGGATTCTCTTTAAAGATTTTATCAAGTGCAGGAGTGTCAGCGGCAGAGATAGCGTTGCCATCAACAGGCGCGATACCAAAGCCGTCCATAATAATTAAAGCAAGTGGTTTTTTAGCCATTATAAAAATCCTCTCGATTGTGTTTTACGTATGATTAAACGCTAGCAGCCTTAACGATAGCAGCGAATTTCTCAGCAACAAGTGAAGCACCGCCGATGAGACCACCGTCAACGTTTTCTTTTGAGAGAAGCTCAGCTGCGTTTGCGTCGTTCATAGAACCGCCGTACTGGATAGTGACAGCCTGAGCGCACTTTTCACAGTAAAGGTCAGCGAGTACGTTACGGATAATAGCGCAAACTTCCTCAGCCTGGTCAGCAGTAGCTGTAAGACCTGTGCCGATAGCCCATACTGGCTCGTAAGCGATAACGATTTTTGAGAGTTCTTCAGCAGAAACGCCCTGAAGTGCTACCTTAGTCTGGAGTGATACTGTCTCAGCTGTGATGCCCTGCTCACGCTCAGAAAGAAGCTCACCAACACAGAGGATAACTGTTAAGCCTGCATCAAGTGCAGCTCTTACTCTCTTGTTTACAGTAACGTCTGTTTCGCCGAAGTACTGTCTACGCTCTGAGTGACCGATGATAACGTATTCGATACCCATAGCCTTGAGCATCTCTGCAGAAATCTCGCCTGTGAAAGCGCCTGACTTTTCCCAGTGGCAGTTTTCTGCGCCGATTTTTACGTTAGTGCCCTGTGTTGCATCTAAAGCTGTCTGTAAGTCAACATATGGAACGCAAGCGATAACGTCGCAGTCAGCGTCCTTTACGAGTGGAGTGATCTGTGTTAAAAGCTCTTTAGCTTCATTTGGTGTTTTGTTCATTTTCCAGTTGCCGGCAATAATTGCCTTTCTAACTGCTTTGTTCATAATAATTACCTCTTTTATTATTAGTTTATTTTTTCAAATTTAAGGGCGGAACAAAGTCCGCCCTAGATTAAAGTCAAATTATTTGTCGCCAATAGCTGCGATACCTGGGAGAACTTTACCCTCGAGGTATTCAAGTGATGCGCCACCACCAGTAGAGATGTGGCTCATCTTGTCAGCAAAGCCGAGGTTGATAACAGCAGCAGCTGAGTCACCGCCACCGATGATTGTTGTAGCGTCTGTTTCAGCGAGAGCTTTAGCAACAGAGATAGTACCGTTAGCAAAGCAAGCATTCTCAGAAACACCCATAGGACCGTTCCATACAACAGTCTTAGCGTTCTTTACAGCGTTTGCATAAAGCTCAGCTGTCTTAGGACCGATGTCAAGACCCATGATGTCAGCTGGAATTTCGCCTGTAGCGAAAACTTCTGTCTCAACAGGAGCGTCGATTGGATCTGGGAAGTCCTTTGTGCATACAGCGTCTACAGGGAGTAACAGCTCTTTGCCTAAGCTCTTTGCTTTCTCAATCATTTCTAAGCAGTAGTCGAGCTTAGTATCATCAACGAGTGATGTACCAACTTCCTTGCCTAATGCTTTAGCGAATGTGTATGACATACCACCACCGATGATGAGTGTATCGCACTTATCAAGGAGGTTAGAGATAACGTTTAGTTTGTCAGCAACCTTAGCACCACCGAGGATAGCTACGAATGGTCTTACTGGAGCTTCTACAGCGTTGCCGAGGTAGTCGATTTCCTTCTGCATGAGGTAACCAACAGCTGTCTCTTTAATGTGTTCTGTAACACCAACAGTTGAGCAGTGTGCTCTATGTGAAGAACCGAAAGCGTCCATTACAAAGCAGTCAGCAAGTGATGCAAGCTCACTCTTGAATGGCTCAAGGTTCTTAGTCTCTTCTTTTCTGAAACGTGTGTTCTGAAGGAGAACTACGTCGCCGTCTTTCATCTCGGCAACAGCCTTCTTAGCGTTCTCGCCAACAACCTCGTCGTCATTAGCAAAAACAACCTCTTTGCCTAAAAGCTCAGAGAGTCTTACAGCAACAGGAGCTAAAGAGAACTTCTCTTCAGGGCCGTTCTTTGGCTTGCCTAAGTGTGAGCAAAGGATAAGCTTACCGCCATCTGCTAAAATCTTCTTGATTGTGTCAAGAGCAGCAGTGATTCTGTTATCGTTTGTGATAACACCGTCTTTGAGCGGTACGTTGAAGTCGCAACGGCAGAGAACTCTCTTGCCGCTAAAGTTGATGTCGTCAACTGTGTACTTGTTGAGTTTCATAGTAGTATACTTCCTTTCAGAATATATTGAAAATTTGTGTAAAATAATGCCAAATTTCTACATGTTAATTATATAACAAATTAAAGGCTGTTTTCAATAGTCAAAAACACTAATATTTTGCCCATAATTTCATACAAATATATCACATTAAATGCTATATTTAAGACACTCGATTTTTATAGGTTTTACCATGTGTGATTATGCAGTTGTCCTTTGTCTAAAAGCGACGGATAATCCCACTGTCTGAGCACCTCGTATGTAGCTATAGCAACCGCATTTGATAGGTTTAAAGAACGTGCCTCTTCTATCATAGGAATACGCACACAGCTGTCACGGTTATTTAGCAAAAGCTCCTCGTCTAATCCTTTAGTTTCTTTACCAAATACGAGATAAGCACCATCAGGATAGCTTACATCAGAATGACGGTGCAAGGCTTTAGTAGTAAAAAAGAAAAAGTTAGCACCTTTATTTTTCTCAAAAAATTCTGACTGACTTTCGTAGTATGTGATGTCCAGATACTGCCAGTAGTCAAGTCCTGCGCGCTTTAAGTGTTTATCGTTTATTTCAAAGCCGAACGGTTTTACAAGATGCAGTCTTGCGCCAGTTGCAGCACAGGTTCGCGAAATATTACCTGTGTTTTGTGGAATTTCCGGCTCTATGAGTACAATGTTTAATTCTGCCAAAAGTTATCACCTCTATTTTATTTTAATTTGGACATACTGTTATTGCAAGTCTTTTTTATAAGGAGGTACAATTATGGCTAAAAGTAATGTTATGGGCGTTGTAAAAGGCGTGGCTTTTGGTATGGCTACAGGTGTTGTAGCAGGTTATGTAGGCAAAAAAATGAAAGACCAGGGTAAGCGCACAATGCGTAAAAAAGCAAGCAAAGCGCTTGATACTATGGAAAATATCGCAAGTACAGCGAAGTATATTTTCAGATAAGAAGACAGCACCGTGAACTCACGGTGCTGTTTTTTTATCAGTTATTATCGTAATTTAGTTTTTCTACTGTCCAGTCTTTGATAACATCGTAGTATCTGCACAGTTCTTCGTGCGCTTTCTCAACATTATGAGCTAGGTAGTTACCACACTCGATTTTTGAGTTGCCAGGTATTTCACCCTCATGATCACGACACTTGATTACAATATCCTTAATAAGCTCAAGTGCCGTTTCGTGTGAAAGATTACGAGTTAAAAAGTAAAAGCCTGTCATACAGCCCATCGGACCAAAGTAGATAACGTTGTCAGAATACTCGCTATTTCGAGCGTATGTTGCAAAAAGATGTTCAATAGTGTGCATCGCGTATGGCTCTAAAAATGGTGGGGTATTAGGCTTTATAAAGCGCAGATCATAGGTGATAATATCATCATCAATGCGAGAAATATACACACCCGGATTCAGTTTATCGTGGTCAACAGTAAAACTTGCGATTTTTTTCATATTACTCACCTCTTAATAGTTTTTAAGACAGATATTCAGGTCTACATCACCTGAGATACCCTCGAGCTGACCCTCTTTTGTGTACTGCCACATTGTGAAATAGTAGTAAATAGATGGCTTGTCTTCGTAGTCAGCAACCCAGAATTCATAGTCTTTCAGACGCTCAAGATCGTACATATAGTACATTAGATGTGTGTTTGTGTAAATGATTGGTTTGTAGCCGTTAGCGCTTATTGTTTCGCAAAAAGCGATAGCAGCATCTGTGAGCTTTTCACCTTTGATATTTTCTGTACGTGCAGTATCGCCCTCTATTAATTCCCAGTCAAATGCGATTGGGTATTTAAACTCCATTCCGCGGATATTGTCCATTACATAGTCAGCTTCCTCTTTAGCTTCCTGTGCGTTTTTAGCTTGTGAGAAGAAGTATCCACCTACATCAAGCCCTGCGTCAGTAGCGGCTTTGTAGTACTGATGGAAGTTTGTATCAGTGTACATTTTTCCGCTTTCTGAGTAGTATCTACCGCCTATACGAAGAATTACAAAAGAAATTCCTTGTTCCTTGAGCTTTTCAAAATCGACAGTTCCCTGAAACTCAGAAAGGTCAACACCCATGCATGAAGCAGGCTTACCCTCGATAGTGTAGGTCATAAGTCCTTTGTCGTCGAGTACAAAATTATCTCTTACATATGTGCTTTTAGCCATACCCTCTACAGCATCAAGATAAATCTCTCCAAGAAGCGGATCATTAATAGTGATTATCTCATCGTCTTCAACAGTGATTATCTCATCCTCGATAAACTGGGTTTCTGTATTAACCTCGTCATTACCATCTGTGAAAATAATAGTCATTATAATAACAGTTACAATCAGCGCAATACCTATAGCTATGAGTGCAATGATTAACTTTTTCTTGCTGGTATTATCATCTTTTGCGTGTCTGAGATTAGTCTTAAATAACGCCATAATGCTCTCCTTTTCAGCATTTTATGCCCAAAGAATACCACAAATTGCGCCTAAAGTAAACAATTTTAACAGTATGTTTACTTTTGCCTTGAAAAAGAAAAAGCGTATATGTATAATGTATTATGACGTAGAATTGCAGAAAGGGGGATACGCAGTGCAGGTTATAGGTTATAAGAAGAAAACTAAAGTTGAACTTTTAAAAGCTGTTGATGACTGCGTGTCCATCAGTCAGCTTTTTGCGCTTGTCCAGCATGAAGGACTCGTACTGCAGATGCAGTCGTTACCGGGTGCTTCTAACATTTCGCCAAAGAAGTTATCTACAGGAGAAGCGGCTATGAAGTCGCCGATTGAAAACCTGAAAAACAGAGTGAAAACTGCTATTGTGTGTCAGAGAATATAGTTTACTATAAAGTACAGGCGACTGTACTTTTATTTTTTTTGCGTTTTTTGTGTATTTTTACTATATTTTTCTTGAAAATGCCTTCATTAGTGTTATAATTGTAGTGTAAAAATATTAGCAGCATAAGGAGGTTAATATGAAAAAATTATTATCTATTATTCTTGCTTTAGTGATGGTGTTTACTATGATACCATTTACTGTTATGGCA
>JAUMXP010000138.1 GCA_030529125.1 Eubacteriales bacterium
ATTCGTTACGGATATATGATTCTTCCTATGGATGAAACCCTAATTTTATCTGCTGTTGATTTTTCAGGTCGTAGTTATCTAAATTATGATTTACATATTCCAACAGAAAAAGTCGGCAACTTCGATACAGAATTAGTCGAAGAATTCTTCTTAGGTTTTACTAGGAATGCTAACTGCACGCTTCATATCAAACAGCTCGACGGTACTAACTCTCACCATATTATTGAGGGTGCTTTCAAATCTGTTGCGAGAAGTATGAAAGAAGCAGTTAAAATTGATGCAAAATATGCTGACGAAATTATGTCTACAAAAGGTGTATTGTAATGGTAGCTATTATTGATTATGGTGTTGGTAACCTTTTCTCACTCAAAAGCTCTTTAAACGCAATCGGTGCTGAAGTGATAGTAACTTCAGACATAAACGAGCTAAAAAACGCTGATCAGATTATCCTGCCTGGTGTTGGAGCGTTTGAAGATGCCGCTTATAAACTCAGAGAAACAGGTTTAGACAAAGTTATTAAAGATTTAGCCACATCAGGCAAACCTTTGATGGGTATTTGCCTTGGTATGCAGCTATTACTAGAAAAGAGTTATGAATATGGAGAGCACGAGGGTTTAGGTTTGATTAAAGGCGAGGTTGTGCCTATCAAAGACTATGTACCTGAAGAATTGAAGATTCCGCATATCGGTTGGAATGCTCTCAAATTTTGCGGTGAGCCTTCCCCTATTTTTTTAAACATTAACGATGGTGACTGTGTTTACTTTGTTCATTCATTTTTTGCTAGAAACTGCGATGCATCTGTTATCGCAACTACAGAATACGGAGCTAATTTAACAGCAGCTGTCGCAGATAAAAACGTATTTGGTTGCCAGTTCCACCCGGAAAAAAGCGGTAACATCGGTCTTTCCATCTTAAAAGCGTTCATTAACATCAAGGAGTAATACTATGCTTATATATCCAGCAATAGATCTATATAATTCTAAAGCCGTGCGTCTATTCAAAGGCGACTATCAGCAGATGACAATATACAATGATAACCCTGTAGAAGTAGCACTTGACTTCAAAAACAGTGGAGCTACACACATTCATTTAGTTGATTTAGAGGGTGCTAAAACTGGCGAAACGCCTAACTTTGATACTGTTAGGAGCATCAAAAACACAACTGGTCTTTTCTGTGAAATTGGTGGCGGTATCAGAGATATGGATACAATAGAAAAATATGTAAGCGCTGGTGTTGATAGAGTTATCTTAGGTACAGCAGCAGTAACTAACGAAGGGTTCGTTGCACAAGCTGTTAGTAAATACAGCGATAAAATCGCAGTTGGCATTGACATTAAAGACGGATTTGTAGCTATTAAAGGTTGGACAGAAAAATCGAACATTGATGCTTTCGACTTTTTTGAACAGATGGTCAATATAGGAGTAAAGACTATTATTTGTACCGACATTTCTAAAGACGGTGCTATGCAAGGCACAAACCACGATCTGTACAAAGCATTAAGCGAAAAATTCAACGTAGATATAATTGCGTCAGGTGGAGTTTCTTCAATAGAAGATATCAAAAAACTCAGAACACTTGATATCCATGGCGCTATCATAGGAAAAGCGTATTACACAGGCGCAATTAATATAAAAGAAGCTATTGAGGTGGCTTTATGATAACTAAAAGAATAATTCCTTGTCTTGATGTCAAAGACGGCAGAGTTGTCAAAGGTGTTAATTTTCAGGGATTAAACGACGTTTCCTCCCCTATTACACTTGCTAAGTATTACAGCGAATGTGGTGCTGATGAACTCGTGTTTTACGACATTACCGCTTCATCTGACGGTAGAAAACTGTTTACTGATATTTTGTGTGAAACTGCTAAAAGCGTATTTATTCCATTAACAGTTGGTGGCGGAATTAATACTCTAGATGATTTTGATAGAGTGTTAAAATGTGGTGCTGACAAAGTCAGTGTTAACTCGGGCGCAATCAGAAACCCTGAGCTTATTTATCAGGCTGCTAAATTATACGGCGATCAATGTGTAGTTATCTCAGCTGACGTAAAAAGAGTAGACGGAGTATTCAGAGTATTCTCTAAAGGCGGACGAGAAAACACCGGTATGGAAGCTATAGAGTGGATAAAACGCTGTGTTGGAAACGGTGCAGGCGAGGTTGTTCTAAACTCAATCGACACTGATGGTGTAAAAAAAGGCTTTGACCTAGAGATGTTGCAAGCTGTATGCAATGCTGTTTCTGTACCAGTTATCGCTTCAGGTGGCGCAGGTAAGATCGAGGACTTTATTACACTTTTTAAAACTTTGCCAAAAGTTGATGCTGGTCTTGCTGCTTCTATCTTCCATTTTGGCGAAGTCAAGATTTCTGATCTTAAAGCTGAAATGGCAAAAGCCGATATTCCTACACGTTTAAAATAATATGAGGTGAAATATAATGATAGATATTAAAGATTTAAAATTTGATGACAAAGGGCTTATCCCTGCAATAGTTGTGGATTCAGTTACTAAGAAAGTACTGACTCTAGCCTATATGAACGAAGAAAGCCTTAAAATTTCCATGGAAAAGCAGCTCACTTGCTTTTTCAGCCGTTCAAGAAACGAATTGTGGTTAAAGGGTGAAACAAGCGGAAATTATCAGCACATTGTATCAATTACTTCTGACTGCGATAATGATGCACTAATCGTTATGGTTGAGCCTGATGGCCCTGCGTGCCACCTTGGTACTACCTCATGTTTTAACAACGAAGTTTTCAGCAGTGATGAACGCCACGAGTTCTCATACCAAGGACTTTTCGACTTAATTAAAGGCAGAAAAGAAGATAAAAAAGAAGGTTCATACACCACTTATCTTTTTGAAAAAGGTTTGGATAAAATCTTAAAGAAAGTCGGCGAAGAATCAACCGAAGTTATCATTGCGGCAAAAGCCGAGGATAAAAACGAAACAATCTATGAGATTGCTGACCTTGCTTATCACGTAATGGTACTTATGATTGAAGCAGGAATTTCTCTTGAAGATATTCACAATGAGCTTGCGTCTCGTCATGTTATTGACCATAAAGTTAAACAGGAGAAAATGACATAATGAAAAAAGTGGATTTGCATATTCACACAATCTTCAGTGATGGCAAGAACACACCTGAAGAAATAGTAAAGTCTGCAATTGTTCAAGGTATCAGTGTCATAGGCTTTTCTGACCATTCATATACTGCTTTTGACGAGAGTTATTGTATCGGTAAAGATAAAATCAATGAGTACATCAATGATATTAATAGTCTAAAAGAAAAGTACAAAGAATGTATAGAACTAAGGCTTGGCATTGAACAGGATTTTTACTCTGATATGAGTACTGATGAGTTTGATTACGTTATTGGGTCAGTACATTACATCAAAGTTAATGACAACTATATTCCTATTGATGAATCAAAGGAAATTCTCATAAAGGCTAGAGACAAATATTTCAATGGTGATATCTACTCACTCATCGAAGAATACTATAAAACAGTGTCTGATGTTGTTAATAAAACAAATGCTGATATTATCGGGCACATAGATTTGATTTCAAAATTCAATGAAAACAATGAGCTTTTTGAAGAACAAAACGAAAGATATATTGCAGCGTATAAAAATGCATGCGATGTTTTAATCAAATCAGAAAAGCCGTTCGAAATCAACACAGGTGCAATATCCAGAGGATATAAATCAACCCCCTACCCTGCTTCAGATATCTATAAATATCTCAAAAATATGGGAGCAAAATTCATACTATCAAGTGATAGTCACGGTGCAGATACACTATGCTATGATTTTGATAAATATATGATACTTATTTGAAGAAAAAAGCGACAAGGCTAATACCTTGTCGCTTTTATTAATGTTAAAATGTTAAGTTTATTCGTGGTACTTCTCGCCGCCTGCAGGAGTCAGATAGCCTACGTTACCTGTAGAGTCAAGTGCATTTAAGGAGAAGCTGTAGTTCTTATAGTTTTCCACATCGAGTGTGATTGTATTCGATGTTGTACTACTAACTGTAACTTCTTTGCCGTTCTCATCGTGGTATGATACCCATACCTTAGTTGCTCCTGTGTCTTCAGGCCATGTCAATGTGACTGTGTCCTCGTCAACAGGAGTGAAGTCTATGAAGTTGCTGTCTGAATACAACATTCTTGTGCCTGCACCGATGTAGTTTACAGTTTCCTGATTGCCTGTATCTTCGTCATTGTACAGTGCAACTACTGAGAAGAAGTAGTACTTGCCTGGTTCTCTCCACTTAAAGG
>JAUMXP010000013.1 GCA_030529125.1 Eubacteriales bacterium
GAAATCTGGTTCATAGGTGGGAGCCACCTTATCCCACGTGAACAGCCTGCTGACTATATCCTCGGTGATGTAAACGGTGATGGTGAGGTTTCAGTAGTAGATGCTACTTTAGTACAGCGCCATGTTGCAAAAACTACCGTGCTCGAAGGTACAGCTTTATTAGCTGCTGACGTGACCGGCGAGGGTGAGGTTTCAGTAGTAGACGCTACAGTTATCCAGCGTTTTGTTGCTAAGGTTATCGAAGAGTTTTAATAATAAATATTAAATTTTAAGCACCTGCGTAATCTTTCGCAGGTGCTTAATTTTTTGCAAAAATGAAGATGAAAGGTTGATTTTTTTGCTGTAAATAGTGTATTATTAGCAGAGAAAATTATTGAGGTGGAGCATGTCAGACAGAATACTTATCACTGGAAAAAACAGTTACATAGGGGATTCGTTTGCTCAGTATGTGAGTGAGAAGAGCTCTTACACTATTGATACAGTTGATATGCAAAGTGATGAATGGGAAAATGCGGATTTTTCTCTTTATGACTCAGTGGTGCATGTAGCGGCTATTGTACACAGAAAGAACAAAGAAGTAACACAGCAAATGTACTTTGAGGTTAACAGTGACCTTGCTTTCAATGTGGCAAAAAAAGCTAAAGACAGCGGAGTGAAACAGTTTGTGTTTATGAGCTCAATGAGTGTATATGGTATGAACACAGGTGTTATCTCTAAAGATACAAAAATCAATCCTGCTAATTATTACGCAATGTCAAAGGCTGATGCTGAAAAGAGAATACAAAAGCTTGCCTGTGAAAACTTTACGGTGACTATTGTCAGACCACCGATGGTTTACGGAAAAGGATGCAAAGGCAATTATGTTACACTTGCAAAGTTTGCTAAGAAACGTCCGTTTTTTGCACAATATAAATCACAGCGCAGCATGATATATATTGACAATTTATCTGCGTTTATTAAGAAATCTATAGACGAGAGATTGTCAGGAGTTTTCTGCCCTCAGGACAAGAACTATATTTCAACGTCTGAAATGGTCAGAAAAATCGCTGAAATTAACGGCAGAAAAATCAGAATGACAAAGATATTTAATCCTTTTATTACACTGGCTTTGAAATTAAAAATCGGTATATTTTGTAAAGTGTTCGGTACACTTATCTATGATGATAGCCTTGCGATTGAGTTTGATAAGATAGATTTTGATACAGCGATCAAGAAAACAGAAAGTTAAAAACTGAGGTACAGTATGAAAACAGCTCTGATTACAGGTGCTTCACGCGGTATAGGTACAGCGTGTGCGATAGCACTTGCTAAATGTTCATATAACATTGTTTTAAACTACAATAATAGCGAGGAGAAAGCGCTGAACCTTGCAAAAATACTAGCAGATAATTACGCAGTTGAGGTGCTCTGCGTCAAGGCGGATGTGTCTTATAAAGCACAGGTTGATGAGATGGTGAAAACTGCAATCGACAGATTCTCTACTATAGACGTACTCGTAAATAATGCGGGTGTTTCACTTGAGAAACTGTTCACCGATACAACACTTGATGAATGGGATAAGGTTATATCCACTAACCTGACTTCTGTGTACAATGTAACTCATGCAGTGCTTCCTACAATGATTTCAAAGCATAGCGGAAGTGTTATAAATATCAGTTCAATGTGGGGTCAGGTGGGTGCATCCTGTGAGGTTGCTTATTCTGCATCTAAAGCAGGTGTTATAGGGCTTACAAAAGCACTCGCAAAAGAAGTAGCTCCGTCTAATATCCGTGTTAACTGTGTAGCACCGGGAGTTATTATGACTGACATGATGAGCGGTTTTTCTGACGAAGATTTAGCTCTTATCAAAGAGGATATTCCTCTAGGCGATTTTGGTACTGCTAAGAATGTTGCTGATATTGTGAGCTTTCTAGCATCAGACAAAACACAGTATATCACCGGCCAGGTGATTGGTGTTAACGGCGGTATGGTTATATGAAGAAACTAGTGACAGCCATACTCATAGTTACTTTTACACTGAGCTTTTGCTTTAGTTGCTTTGCAGCCGAAACTGCTTTTGTTTCACTCTCTGTTGATAGAGTTAAGACCAACAGGCTCTTTGATTTAGAGCTTTCTATGAAGTGTAATGACAAAGTCTGTGGTGGCGAATTTGAGCTAACATATGATGATAGTATTGTTGAGTTCAGAGATGTTAGTAGTGAGCTTTTCGAAGTCGATGCAGCAGCTAAAGACGGCAAGGTGAAAATCTTATTTGCGCGTGCATACGGAAAACTGCTTGATACAAAAACACCTATCCTGAGTCTAAAGTTCAAGAGCATCAGTGATGGTGCTTTTGATACGGATTTAATTTCTATCCAGTGCGTAAATGAAGATCTCAAAGATATTAGTGTTAAAGCTACACCGTGCACTGTCACAATAGAGGGTAGCTCGGTCAAATCAAAAAGCAGCACAAAAAGTGATGGCAAAAGCGGTACAGGAAAAGACGAAGAAGATGACTACGTTGAAGAGCCGGAGAGTGATAGTCTGACTGCTCCTGACTCAGTTTATGAACTTAGTGGTGATAACACTACAAATACTATAGTTTTCGTTGTTTGCACAGTGTGTGGTGGTGCAGCTTTGTTCTTGCTTGGAATGCTAGTATCTAAGAAAACAGGTAGAAAAGATAAAAAATCGGAACAGGATAAGTTAGAATAGTTATATTTTAGCCTCTCAAAGTATTGGGAGGCTTTTATTTATCTTAAAATTTGCTTAGATAGTATATCTGTTGACTTTTACCTATACTATGGTAGAATTAGGCAAACAGCTCATTAGGTGAGGTAGTTATGAATAATAAAAAGAAATGGCTTCTGATTCTTTTGCTTGTTGTCGGACTTGTTCTGACAGTTGCGGTAACAGCGATTGTGTCAATCAACAACAGTGATACAGTCAATGGTGACAGCAGTACAAACGATAACGTTCAAAGCAACGAAGCTGAAACAGATCGACAAAATGACAATGCAATGCCAAGCTCACATATCATTGATAATGTACCTGTAATCAAGCAGGAAAGTCCACTCAACGCTGGCTGTGAAACCTATGCGTGTACTATGCTGTTGCAGTCTCAGGGTATAGATATGGATCAGTTTGAGTTTGCTAATGAATACCTTGTTCAAAAACCTATCTATTGTAGCGGCGGTGAAAACTGGTACGGCCCTGATATGGACTCTGCGTATGTCGGTGAGATTGAGTGGGGCTATGGAGTAAATTCACCTGCTATGGGTAAATTTATGAATCAGATGCTTACTGATAAAGGCTCTGAGAAAAGAGCACAGGTCCTAAGCAATGTAGAGCTTGAACAGTTGTGTAAGGGTTATATTGCGAACGATATTCCTGTTATGATATGGGCTACTACTAATATGCAGGAGCCATATGTTATGAGAATATGGAGCATCAACTATGTTGACGAGGAGATATCAGATGCACAGATAGGCGACGCTGAACAGTGGTTGCAGAACGAGCATTGTCTGGTGCTTATCGGATACGACGAACTTAACTATTATTTTGCAGATTCAGTTGCGGGTGATGTATCAGTTTTTGATAAAGAAACTGTAAAAATAAGATACGAAGAGCTTGATATGCAGGCAATCGTTGTAAAATAAGGTATAGAAAAAGGCTGTCTTTAATGATATGCACCTCCAAAAGTGTCTAACTTTTGGGGTTCACTTCATAACGGACAGCCTTTTGTTTTATGGATTGTTTACTTTTGAAGCGCTCTAGTTGTCATTTGAAAGTATATACAAACAGTGTGTACAGTATTTGTTGTATTTGTCATTAGGTGTGCCACATTTAGGACATGCAATCATTCCTTCTGGGATATACTGTGTGTGCTGCTTTTTTTCAAATGTTATTTGATTTTTGAAGGAAAAGTCTGTTATTTCAGGTTTTATACCGGTTGATTTAGATGCTATATAGACAGAAGCATCGGAGTTTTCTACTAGATGACCGAAAGAGTAGAGTAGTAGTGCAGAAATGTATGCAACGATAACACCTCCGACTAATACGCCTAAGCCGATAAGAAAATCCTCAAAGTTAAACCAAATAACAACAGCTGTTATTATAGAGGCAAGAGTTTCCGTAAAGAATGTACCAACTGCGACAAATTTTAATACTCTACCAGGTTTATTAAACATAAAAACACCTCTTTGTTTGATAAATAAATTATATCACAAGGAGAAAGTGTGGTCAATAAATTAGGCACAGAGAAAACATTCTCTGTGCCATTAATTTGCTTTATTTTTTCAGAACTTTTACAATTTCACCGATGAATACGCGGTGGTAGTCATCGCCGTTGTAATTAGAGAGTAAAGCTTTGTCTATAAAGCAGTCTTCAGTCATATCCTGAATGTAGAGTTTCTTGCAGATTATGACGGTGTCAGCCTCATCAAAGTATGGGGCGTTTTCATCAAACTGAGCAGTGATGTTACATTCTTTTGCTTTGTCCACATCACGACCGCTGTACTTACCACAGTAGCTTAGTACATCGCGGTATTTCTCATCAAAAAACGAGAGAGAAAAATACTCGTTTGAATTGAGAAAAGAGAATGTGTGACGAGATGGGCGGACAAATGCAAAGACTACGTTTTTGTTCCATAATACACCCACACCGCCCCATGATGCGGTCATAGTGTTGTAGTTTTGCTTGTCTCCGCTTGTAATAAGCATCCAGTCTTTGCCTATCATTTCAATAGGTGATTTAGGCAAGTTTGTAACAGAAATTTCACGCATAAGAGCCTCCGAAAACAAAGTAAAGAAGTTTTATCTGCTTTTTCTAATAGCGTTAATAATCTTGATTATAATTGGGCTTAACAGCATATTTACGCCGAGTTCAACAAGGAAGTTGATGCCTGTGAGACCAAAGATTACGTAGTAGAGTAAGTCGTTGCCACCTGCCCAAGCTATTAAAATATCCTTAAAGAAAAGAGCTAGACCAGCTATGAAAATTCCCGTATTGACTACAGGTGCTGCAAAGCCTGCAACGATTGTAGCAACAATCGAGTTTTTCTTAGCGATAATTCTGTACAGAAGTCCGCTTACATAGCCTGCGGTTACACCCTTTATCATACAAACGAGTATGCATAAAAATGGGCTTGCGTTCCATACCATAGCGCCACCGAAATCTGCGCCAATAGCACACATAACGAGAACTACTACGCTGAAAACTCCGCCCAAGAATGCTCCTGCCTTTTCGTCGAATAAAGCGGAGCCGATGATAATCGGAATCAGTGCGAGTGTGATAGGAAACGGCTTTGTTGGGAAGTAAGTTGTGAGTACCTGAAGCACGATGATGATAGCACTCAGAATACCAAGGCTTACTAACCTAACGGTTTTTTGTTTTGTGTTTGTCATTTTATATACCTCCTGCTGCCTCTCATAAAAGATGAAGCGCAAATTTTGACTGATTAGTTTTTAAAAACGATATTCTATTTTATGAGTTTTTAGCGTAAATGATTCTAAGGCCCTCTAAGATGAGTTCGTCTTTTAATACGATGTCGTGGCAACAGCTGTCAACGATCATCGGCGCGATACCGCCGGTAGCTACAACAGAACATTTGCAGCCGAGTTCTTCCTCGAATTTATCTATCATACCGTCAATCATACACGCAGTGCCCAAAACAACACCAGAGCGGATAGAATCGTCAGTGTTTTTGCCTATGATATTAGCAGGTGCTTTGAGTTCTATAGAAGGCAGAAGTGCACCGTGAGCAGTGAGTGCATCAAGCGAAATGGATACACCTGGTGCGATAGTACCACCGAGCATTCTGCGGTTTTTATCTATAGCAAACATAGCAGTAGCAGTGCCCATTGAAATAACGATACAAGGACCGTCAAACATAGCCTGCGCAGCTGCACCTGCAACCACCAGATCAGCACCTAATGTAGCAGGGTCTTCTATGCAGATGTTGACACCTGTCTTAATCCCAGGACCTACTATCAGAGCATCAATTCCGGTGACGCTCTTGACAGCGGCTTTTAAGCGCTGAGTGATGCGAGGTACTACCGAGCAGATTATACAACCGTCGATAGAAAAAGCATCGACAGAGTAAACTTGAAAAAGTGTGTATAGCTCAACCGCTATTTCGTCAGCAGTTTTGTGACTGTCTGTTGAAATCTTGATTATTCTGTGGAGCTCGTCACCGTCGTAAATACCGAGCTTGATATTTGTGTTTCCGACATCTATTGTAAGTAACATTTTACACAGTTCCTTTCGCGATTTGTATAATTATACAATTTTTGGAGCATTATTTCAATATAATTTAAACTTTATTTTTTGTCGAATTTTCTTATTTGAAAAATACAGGATTTTTTGTATGTTAGAATATATGTGAACTATGTTTACGTTATCTTTGAGGAGGTCAAACGATGAATTCAACCGACACAAATCAGATGAAAATTCTTGCTACCAAAGCAAGAAGAGGTGCTATTGTCGGCACATTCAACGCTAAATCCGGTCATCCGGGCGGCTCATTATCTGCTGCTGATATTTTCACTTATCTCTACTTTAAAGAGATGAACGTGGATCCTGAAAACCCAAGCTGGACTGACAGAGATCGTTTTGTACTGAGCAAGGGTCACTGCTGTCCTAGCCTGTACGCTGTTCTTGCTTTAAAGGGCTTTTTCGATATGAGCGAGCTTGAGAAGCTCAGACATGTTGGCGCTATGCTTCAGGGTCACCCAGATATGAAGGGTACACCTGGTATCGATATGAGCACAGGTTCACTCGGTCAGGGTATCTCAGCTGCTTGCGGTATGGCTCTTTGTGCAAAGATTGATAATAAAGACTACAGAGTATACACAGTACTCGGCGACGGCGAGTGCGAAGAAGGCGAAGTATGGGAAGCTGCTATGTTTGCTGCTCACAAGGGCCTTGACAATTTGTGTGTAATTGTTGACTCCAACGGACTTCAGATTGACGGTACTGTTGCTGAAGTCGGCGGTGTTGAACCACTTGATAAGAAGTTTGAGAGCTTCGGATTTAACGTGCTGAAAATCGATGGTCACAACTTTGACGAAATCGAAGCAGCACTTAATAACGCTAGAGAAACCAAGGGTATGCCTACTGCTATTATCGCTAAGACTACTAAGGGCAAGGGCGTATCATTCATGGAGAACCAGGTCGGTTGGCACGGTAAGGCTCCTAATGCTGAAGAATACGAAATTGCACTCAAAGAGCTTGACGCTCAGTTGAAGGAATTGGAGGGTTAAGTTATGGCACAAGTAGTTACTAAAGCAACCAGAGAGAGTTTTGGCGAGGCGCTGTGCGAGCTTGCTAAAACAAACGAAGACATTATCGTTTTAGACGCTGACCTTGCTGCAGCTACTAAAACTTCTACTTTCCAGAAGAGCTTTCCTGAGAGATTCAGAAACTGCGGTATCGCAGAAGGCAACATGATCGGTGTTGCTGCTGGCTTAGCTGCTTGCGGTAAGATTCCTGTTGCTGCATCTTTTGCTATGTTTGCTACAGGCAGAGCTTTCGAGCAGATCAGAAACTCTGTTGCTTATCCTGAACTCAATGTTAAAATTGCAGGTTCACACGCAGGTATTTCAACAGGTGAAGACGGTGCTACTCACCAGTGCTTAGAGGATATCGGTATTATGCGTACAATCCCTGGCATGACAATCCTCAATCCTGCTGACCACTACGAGATGATCGAAGCTACAAAGGCTGCTATAAAGCATCAGGGCCCTGTATATATCCGTTTAGGCAGACTTGCTATTCCATCATTCAACGATCCTGACAACTACACATTTGAGCTTGGTAAGGGTATCACAATGCATGAGGGTGACGACATCACAGTTATCGCTACAGGCCTTCCTGTGAATGAAGCAAGAAAGGCAGTAGAGAACCTTGAGAAAGAAGGCATCAACGTTCGCCTTATCAACATCCACACAATCAAGCCTATCGATCGTGACATCATAGTAAAGGCTGCTAAAGAAACAGGCAGAATCATCACTATCGAAGAGCACAACGTAATCGGCGGTCTTGCTGATGCTGTGTGCGAGGTTACATCATCTGAGTGTCCTGTACCTGTTAGAAGAATCGGCGTTAACGATTGCTTCGGTTACTCAGGTCCTGCTCACGAGTTGCTTTCAATTTTTGGTTTCACAGCTGAGAACTTTGAGAAAGTTATCAAAGAAGAACTCGCAAAGAAATAATATAAACTTTAAGGCAGAGTTTTTTCTCTGCCTTTTTTATTTGCTGAGTAGGGTTTGTAGCTACGATTTTCTTTGTCTTTATGCGCCGTTACAAATTGCTACAATGTTGTTAGAAAAATTGACTTGTAAGGTGCAAAATGATAATATTAGCACACTAAATTGATGGAGGGATGAGTTGTGACAAAATCTAAGGTTTTTTCGATTATCGCATTTGTATGTGGTATTGTAGGTGTTGTTTGTCCCTTCCTAAAAATCGGAATTATGTATAGTCTAATGATTCTGGGTGCTGCTATTGTCGGTATGGTCTTTGGTGCTCTGGGTATGAGGGGCTCTTATAAAACAAATATCGGCAAGGGATTTGCTATTGCGGGTCTGGCGCTTGGTATTATCGGCACTGTTTTTTGCGGATTTGGTCTTACTATTTCAACAGTTGTTGCAAAAGTTGAAAATGCTATCGAAGACAGAGTAGAGAGAATCGAAGAAAGAATAGACACAATTGAAGAAAAAGTAGATGCAATTAAAGAAAGATCGCAAAAAATGGAAGACAAAATTGAAGGCAAAATAGAAGACACAGCTGACTCAATCGTAGAAAGCGTCGAAGAGTTTTTCGATAAATTCAGAATCAGAAAATAACGATAAGATCAATATTCAGGGCATAAGGCTTTCTTATGTCCTTTTCTTTTTCGAGTAAAAATAGCTTTTTACAAATATTGATAAAAATATACAGCAGTATTTAATTTTACTGCAATTTATGTTAGTATATAGATTGGTGATAATATGAAAAAATTAGCGGTACTATTAGTACTCATTGCAGGCGTTGCGTGGGGTATTATCGGGTATTTTGTACGTGATTTGCAATCCCTTGGACTTGACTCCATGCAGATAGTATTTATCAGAATGATGATATCTGCTGTGTTGTTTTCTTTGTATGCGCTTGTATTCAATAGAAAACTTTTTAGAATTAAGCTGAAAGACCTGTGGTGCTTTCTGGGTTCAGGCGTGCTGAGCGTAGCGTTCTTCTCGTTTTGTTATTTCAAGGCTATCGAGAGTTCATCGCTGTCGCAGGCTTCTATTTTACTATATACGGCACCGATATTTGTGATGCTGTTTTCTATTGTGCTATTCAAAGAAAAACTGACACTAATTAAAACGCTGTCGTTGATATTTGCATTTTTGGGTTGTGTGTGTGTTACGGGCATATTCACAAAGGGCGTTGATTTCAACACAGCTGCTGTATTGTTTGGATTAGGCTCGGGAGTGTGTTATGCCTTGTATTCGATTTTTTCCCGCTTGGCGCTTAACCGCGATTATAATCCGTTGACCATTACGCTTTATACTTTTATTTTTGCAGCGATTTCTTCGTTTTGTGTAATAGATGTCAAACCTGTTGTACAGGTAATGACAAAAAGTTGGGACAGCTTTTTCTTCTGTGTGATTTTTGCGGTTGTATCCTGCGTGTTGCCTTATGTGACATATACAATAGGTCTGAAATACATACGACCAAGCACTGCGTCGATTATTGCATCTATCGAACCTGTTGTAGCAACAATAATGGGTGTGTATGTTTTTTCGGAAGAAATTGATGTGCCATACGGATACATAGGAATTGCCCTTGTAATTATGTCTATCGTTATGATAAATTTGGCACCCAAAAAGAGTAAATAAATTAAAGCGCACACTATGTTCAGTGTGCGCTTATGCTTTATATGCAGTAAATATTTAGATCCCAACAAGGAATGTATGGATGCTTACGCAGATGGATTTTATATTCACTGTTAATTGAGTGAATTTTCTCAATAAGTGTAAAGAAATCGGAGTTTGTATGATATGCTGCGATGTTTAGTTTAGGCTTTGTTTTGAGGGTGTTGATAGCCCCTAGGAGCATCTTGTGTTCCATGCCCTCAATATCAGCTTTGATGTATGTAAAATCGCCATAACGGTCTTTGAGCGTGTCTAAGTTAACAGTTCTGATTTCAACGCCATTTGTATCATTAAGCACTGACTGGCGACCTCCACCTTTTGATACAAAGGCAGATGAAACAGAGTCGCTGATGCCGACATTCTCTGAATAAAAATCGTGTAGGGCAGTGCAGTGCTCAATAAGCTTATTGTGGTTCTTTAAATTAGGTTCAACAGCTACAATCTTTCGGTAGCCGTTTGTATAGTGTAAGAACTCGTCAACAGTATCACCGCGGTATGCGCCAAGGTCGAGGTACTGCTCGTTATCAGAAAGCTTCAAAATATTGTTGAACGCTTCGTCTTTACTGCTCTCGATTTTGTTAAGATAGCTGAGTTTGCCACTGTATAGGAAGTATAGGGTATTCTCAAAAACTTCTTTTGACTTATCATCGCTTAGCAAAGAGTACGCAGTGCGTATATTTTCCTTATATTTATAAAGAAAGTCATCGTCGACAACTTCTTCACCATATACCGGAACGTTTGGCACAAGCAAATTGTGGCGGTTTGCGACACCTTTGATGTAGTCCATGACATCGCTTAATGAAGAAGCGAAGCACAAAGCTACATTAAAGTCAGAAAATTCCTGTTCGAAATCAGACATTTTCTTTACGGTAAATCCGCGGAAATTCTGGTAGCGCACGAAATCGTCGCTTGCCATAACTCCGCTACAAACTATTTTGCGTTTATTAAATTCATCGAGCACCTTATCGGCGCCGTTGCCCATTCCGTAGAGAATGATGGGTTTATCGGATGCTTTCAGCGCATCCCAGACACAAAGATTGTTATCAAGCATAAATCTCCTTATGGGTTACAAGTCTTGCAAGGCTCATAGCCGTTTTGTACAGCTTCACTTCTGGTGCTAAAGACGATTCTGTTTTTCTCACTCATACTCTGCGCACCGCTACAGGTAGTCAGGTGAAATTTCTTTGAATTTTTGTTGCCTATGTATTGAGTGCCAGATAGCTTTTCTGTTGCCGTTGTAGTTTCACTTATGTTGTCTGTAAACTTAGTATCAAAAGAAATGTTCTCTTTGTCAGAATATGCGATTACTGTGCCACTTATATCTGTGCGGTAGATGGTAACTGCGTGTGAGTTTAAAGTGTTCAGAACTTCCTTATGAGGATGACCATAGTCGTTGCCCTTTCCGCAGGTGATGACAGCGTACGCAGGGTCGACTGCGTCTATGAATTCTTCACACGATGAAGTGCTTGAGCCATGATGTCCTACTTTGAGCACATCAGCAGACAGGTCAGCGCCGCTATTTATCATCTCTTTTTCAGATAGCTTTTCAGCGTCTCCGGTGAATAGGAAAGATGTGTCACCACAAGTAGCTTTGATGACTACAGAAAAGTTATTGTAATCCTCGTAATTACTGTTACGAGGACCCATAATTTCAAACGATGCTTCACCAAAGGCGTATGCGTTGCCTGTTTTTGCATCGACGTAATTAATGCCGTTATCTTCAACTGCTAGTAGTACATCAATCCAGGTTTTTGTATTCTGGTCAGTTTCAACTGTGATGAAGTTGTCACACTCGAAGGTGTTGAGCACATCAGCAAGTCCACCGCAGTGGTCAGAGTGCGGGTGAGTAGCAATAACGTAGTTTAAGCGGTCTACATCGTTATCTTCAAGATAAGAGCATACGGTAGGGGAGTATTCGCGTTCGCCTGCATCGATAAGTACAAACTCATTATTTGACTCTAGCAATATGCTGTCACCCTGACCTACATCGATATAGTGTACTACAAGCGATGCATCTTTTATAGGGGTGTTTGTTTTTTGCTCTTCTGTGCACGCAAAAAGCGAGAAAATAAGAGCTACACACAGCAAAAACGCAAGTATTCTTTTACTCATACTACACCTCTTTCTAAAAAATTGTATACAAATAATATACACCATATTTTATGCCTTTTCAACAAAGTTTAGGATAATATTTGCAAATATCATAAAAATATGCTATAATACCTGTGCGAGGTGATTATATGGCAAACGGTTACCGTTGTAAGTATGAAATCGTCACTGCTGATAACAATCTTCCGGGCAAAGTTATGCTCTATGAGAAGACCGGCAGTGAGTGCTTTACAAATAAACACTGGCACAAAAATCTTGAGATAAACTACTTAGTTCGAGGCAGAATGTGGACTATGCAGAACAATGTTGACAGGGATCTTGGCGATGGTGATTTTGTCGTTGTTAACAGCGAGGATGTTCATCAGACCTGTGGCAAGTATCCTGAAGAAAGAGTTAAGTATCTTGTTGTGCTTTTCTCATACAACTATATCAAGGCTTATTTTAGTGATTTTGAAAACTATACATTAGACGTTAATAAAAACGAACAGGCTAAACAGCGTATTGCTCAGCTTTTGAAAGCTATTGTTTTTGAGGTTGAGAATAAGGGCGAGTTTTCTGATTTAAAAATTTCTTGTGCTATGAGTCAGATTCTGATGATTCTGTTTACTAAGTGCAGAGTCAAGAAAGCTAACATATCTAATCGAGAGCCTACTGATGATCTCGAGTATGCTAAGAAAGCTATCGACTTCATCAAGGAGAATTTCAGGGAGAAGATTTCGCTTGAGGATATATCATCATATGTAGGACTTACCCCTACATATTTTTCGAGATATTTCCGCCAGAGTACACGAAAAACCTTTAAGAATTACCTTAACCTTGTTCGTCTAGAGCATGCGTTGTTGGATATTCAGAATAACAGTGTCAGCGAAACTCAGGCAGCACTCTCGAATGGTTTCCCTAGTGTAAAATCATTTATTGCGGTGTTTAAGAGTGTGTACGGCTGTGCACCTAGTGAATACGTGAAGATTTATCATGAGATTCCGCCGATTTCTGAAATCAGAAAAATTTAATATCTGCATAAAAATAACCGCTGAGTTTGACCTCAGCGGTTTTTCTTATTATTTAACTTTAACGTAGAACAAGTCGAGCATAGTTTCCATAAGCTGTTTCTGGTCAACGTGGAACTCAGCGTATTCACCTTTTTCTACTGTACCTGCAAGATTCACAAACTTAACCTCGTTATACGAATCAAGCCCTGTTATCGCAGTGGTTACGAGATAGGTCATCTTTGATATATCCAGATTAGTTGTAGAGTTATCAGAAATCTCATCGTACAGGTCGAGCACTATAGTAGGTTCGCTCTTGATAGAACTCCATGTTTCTTTTAAGAAAGCAGTCATATACTGTTGCTGTCTTGCCATACGATCGTTGTTGGAATCAAGCTCGTCGAGATCTCTTGAACGAGCATACATGGTAGCGTCGTTGCCATAAAGAGTTACGGTTTCACCTTTCTTTATAGTGCGACCGTAATAGTCAGAGTAGAAGTCTGTCAGCGCTGTAATAGTTACACCGCCAATGGTGTCAGTCAATGTCTCCAACGCTCTTGTATCAAAAGCAAAATATGTGTCAAACTTCATACCGTAGAAAAGACGCTGTAAGCTGACTAAGGTGTTCTCGCAACTTGTGTGAGCACCATCACCATAAGCAAATGACAGACATATCTGGAGATTCTGTGTGTTCACAAATTCACCCTTGGTGTTGTATACGTTAACGTCAACCATTGTATCACGGGATACACCGAGGATAGTAACTTCTTCGGTCTTAGTGTCAATGACAGCTATGTATATCGCGTCAGCCTGACCGGCTGTACCGATCTGTATATCAGTACGCTCAAAGTCTTTTGTGTCAATACCTAGGAAAACAACAGTCGCAACATCTTCATTGAATACGTATGTTCCGCCGTTATACTTGATGGTCTTACCGCTGTCTTCGACCGAGTCAACATTATCAAGCTGTTCAACAGGTGGTTCAATAGACAGGTCGTCGTAGTCGTGCATAGCGCTCTTGCCAATCTGGTTAAGAACAAAAAGTGTGCCGGCAGCTACAATTATCAAGCCGAGTATAGTAGCAAAAAATATAATCAGAAAACGCTTGAGTTTTCTATGCTTTTTAGTTTTTTTACTGTGAGGTTGAGCAAAGACAAAATCATCAGTTTCATCAGCTGATGGCTTGTTGTCCGGAGTTTTCTCTTTGCTACTGTGCTTTTTCGTTTTGTTTTTTTCTTTTTTTACAGGCAAAACATATTCAATAGAATCGAGCTCTTGTTGTGAAACATTGTTGTTTTTGGACGAGCTTTTTTTGTAGTTGTCAAAAGACGGAGTATTATCGTTTTGCTGGTTGTTCATCTACAAGCACCCCCTGTACAAGATATCTGACGTTTCCGCCACCATTCATACAAGTGCTCAGTGTAAGGATACGATCTTCTGTGCTGAGTTTCATGTCTTTGCGCACGTTGCAGTAGTATGGACGCTCCAACAAAGTTGTGTCGAGAAATTCTCTGAAGCTGGTGCTTTCCTCCATATCAAACGAGTTGAGCAGGTGTCTGTCGTCATACTGGTATGCAGAATAAATCAGATATGTGAAAATAGTATCTTCTGTGAAAACGAAGATAGTATTGTTTTTATCAAAGAAATCTTTATCGTTGAATTTATGCAGTGAGGCAAACATAGTGCCGTTGAGCATATTGTGACCATAAAGCACGGTGACCGGGTCGGTAAAATCAAGGCTGTTCTTCTTTTCAGAATAGATAGTTCCTGAGAATTGATAGTTCTTGTAAATATTATGTGTTAAGTAAAAACTATCACTGGTGCCTGACGGGCTTTGAGCTACAGGGTAGTCAACGTCAGTATTAGGAATATAAATCCATGCGTAAATATCAGAGTTGACATCTTTTAGTTCGTCAAAGTCGACAAAATCATTCTCAGGTAAAGAAGCGGTCTTGTATGGGAATCGCTGAGTTTCTGCTTCATTAGGAGCTTCAGTAGAAGTTTCCTGCGTAGCTTCGGTTGTGGATTGTTCTCGACTCATACCATCATCTTGCTGAAAGAAGAAGTAGTCTATCAGGTAATATGAAGCAACAACAAAAGCAGCTATAGAAATCAGTAATACAATAATCCATAGTACTTTTTTTGCAGTTTTTTTATTGTTTTTATTATTTTCGTTCATAATAATCCCTCGTAAAATGAGTTATCAGCTAAATACAATAATACATATTAATTATACAACTAAGAAATAGTTGTGTCAATCAATATAAATACAGCAAAACAAAGAGAAAAAAAGAAAAGCTCCGTTAAAAAACGGAGCTAAACGTTTGATGTTATAAGGATTAACCTTTGATTTTCTTAACAGCAACACATGATGCAGCAGCAGCCATAAGAAGTGTGATTGTACCGATAAGGACAACGCTGTCGCCTGTCTGTGGTGATGTTGGAGAATCGTTACCAGGGTCGTCTACAGGTTTAGCTGTTGGGCTTACTTCAGCAGCAGCTGTAACAGCAAACATCATAACGAGAAAAACAGCGATAAGAGCAGTCGCGATAATCTTTTTCATAAAAATTCCTCCAATAAATTATATAAATGATACTTACCTACAATTAGATATAACTAGTATATCATAGCAAAACTTAATTGTAAAGTGATTTTTTACCAAAAAAGTACATCGCTTTTTGTGTATTTTGATTGATTTATGAAAACACATAGACTGAAAAGCAGTGAAAAATAGATTTTTAGTTGATTTGTATTAATGTAATTATTACAAAAATGACACGTAAATTTTGTGAAATAATGTTTAAGTAAATCACTTTATTTAATGATATATATATGTTAAAATAATAAAGGTGAAATGAAAGAGTTGAAATCTGAGGCTTTAGGCATTTGATTTGTCTCTTATGATTTTAGTAAAAATTAACTTGGAGGGATAAGCATGAAAAAAATTATTGCTATCACACTCGCTGTTTTGGTTGCTATGTCAGCACTTGTCTGTTCGCTGACTGTGTTCACTGCTGCAACTAATGCTACAATCAGCTACAGCTTTACAGGTGCAGAAGCATCTAAGGCTGGTTTTGCTGAAGGTACTATCAGCGTTAAGAACAACACATCATCTACAGCTAATTATTATCTGTACTGGGCAGATTCTACTAAAGCGCTCGATGGTTACAGACATATTGCTACTCTGAGTGTAGCGGCTGGTGCTACAGGCACATATAAAATGCTTGACCACACAGCTATCCCACCAAAGGCTACTCAGCTGATAGCTATAAATTCAAGTTCTGCACCTACTGTAGCTAATAGAAAAGTATCAAACGCTGCAGGTACATACACTATCCCAACAGCAAAGAGACTGACAAATACAACTACTCTTTATGACTTCGGTGCTTTCTCTGATCCACAGATAGCAAATGATAGTTATGGTTCTAACTCTTATCCTCATGATGAAACACACTGGGCAAAAGCACTTGAAACATTCGCTAAGAGAGATGTTGACTTCTTAGTTTCATCAGGTGATATAGTAAACGACCAGAACGGTGGTCAGACATACGCTGCAGAGTATCAGGCATACCAGAAAATTTTAGCTAACTCTTCATTTGTTAACCCTGTATACGAAGCTAACGGAAACCATGACGTTCACGTTAACTGGAAGGGCTCAGCTGCACAGCTTAACAAACCTTTCGTTATGGGTACAGGCGTTGACAATGATGTAAAGACTATCAAAGCAAACACACCATACTTTGAGATTACTGAACCTGTAACAGGCGACCACTTCATCTTTATGGCACTCGAGGGTGGTTTCTATACAAACCAGAACGTACAGTTCTCAACTGCTCAGCTCAACTGGTTAGAGGGTCTGCTCAAAAAGTATAAAGACGATGGTAAGAACATCTTTATTTTAGAGCATGCCAACATAGAAGGTTGGGGTAGTGGCGACAAGGCTTCAGCTCCTTATTACTACGACCTTGGTATGAAGAAGACACAGACAGGCACAGACAGATTCATCAAGCTTATGGAAACATACAAAGAATGTGTTATCATTACAGGTCATACACATTTAGAGCTCTCCGCTCACCTGAACTTCTCTGATAATAACGGCACATCTGCTGTTATGATGCACAACAGTGCTATCGGTGGCGTAAGACGTCTTGTAAACAATGCTGTTAACAGAGATCCTGTTCTTGGTCTTTCTGAGGGTTACTTAGTTGATGTATACGAAGATTACATCATCTTCAATGGTACTAACCTCTACTACAATGAGATTATGCCT
>JAUMXP010000139.1 GCA_030529125.1 Eubacteriales bacterium
TTAGTCGAAATGGGTTTTGCATCAGGCGACTATGCGCTCATTGAGAGTATCCCTGAGGCACTGTCAATCACAGACAAAGTGTGTTCATCTGTTAACATCGGCTCAACAAAAGCAGGTATTAATATGGATGCTGTGAAAATGATGGGTAAAATAGTAAAGGAAAGTGCAGTTCTCACTGCTGACAAGCAGTGCATCGGTGCCGCTAAGCTCGTAGTTTTCTGTAACGCTGTACAAGACAACCCGTTCATGGCAGGTGCTTTCCACGGTGTAGGCGAAGCTGACTGCGTAATCAACGTAGGTGTATCAGGTCCTGGTGTTGTCAGAGCTGCTCTGTCAAAAGCTCAGGATTGCGACATTACAGGTGTTGCTGACTTAGTTAAGAAGACTGCGTTCAAAATCACACGTATGGGTCAGCTCGTTGCACAGGAAGCATCTAAGCGACTTTCTGTACCATTCGGTATCGTTGACCTCTCCCTCGCTCCTACCCCTGCTGTTGGCGACTCTGTCGCTTACATCTTAGAAGAAATGGGACTAGAGGTATGCGGTTGTCACGGCACTACTGCAGCACTCGCACTGCTTAACGACGCTGTCAAGAAAGGTGGCGTCATGGCGTCATCTCACGTTGGCGGTTTGTCAGGTGCTTTCATTCCTGTCAGCGAAGACGCAGGTATGATCCATGCCGCACAGACTGGTGCGCTTGATATAACTAAGCTTGAAGCTATGACCGCTGTATGCTCAGTTGGTCTTGATATGATTGTAGTCCCTGGCGATATTACTCCTGAGACTATATCTGCTATCATCGCTGACGAAGCCGCTATCGGTATGGTTAATACAAAGACTACTGCTGTACGAATTATCCCTGCTATCGGACTTAAAGCCGGCGATGAATTAAACTTTGGCGGTCTGCTCGGCTACGGCCCTGTTATGCCTGTTCGATACGGTGACCCAACAAAATTTGTAACACGTGGTGGCAGAATCCCTGCTCCACTGCAAGCTTTGAAGAACTGATAATATCTAATTATACAGATTTATATCTCACTATACGGGAGGCGATACTGTGCAGGATATGTTGAAAAAAATCATCGAGATGGACGAACAAGCCCGCCTCGTAAAAGAACAAGCTCAGCAGGAAAAAGCCGCTACTGAGAAAGAAATTATAGAAACAAAACAAAAGATATATGACGATTACATTGAAAGAGCTAAAGACAGAGTTAAGAAAAACTTAGAAGTCGACAGAGCTCACGCTGAAAAAGAATGGCAAGAGACTAAAACTGCTCACGACCATGCGTTAACTATACTTAATCAGCAATACGATGATAATTGTGACAAATGGGTTGACGAGATAGTCAACAGAGTAATTAACAACTGATTTTCTTATATAAACTTGAAGGAGGTGAACCGACGGTGCTTATCAATTTATCTAACGCTGTAATCACTAAAGCCAGAAGCAAATACGGCAAGCGACTGACTGACAAAGACTACCAGTCACTACTTAAATGTAACAGTGTAGCCGCTGTAGTAGTGTACTTAAAGACCCACACTCACTACGCAGACATACTTAGCAAAATCAACGAGACCGAGGTTCACCGAGGACATCTTGAGACATTACTAAAGCAACAGATGTTCTACGACTTTGACTCGCTGTGCAGATATGAAATGAGCGAAGGCTCGCCGTTCTCTGAATTTATCATCAGAAGATACGAGATAGAACAGCTCATACATTTTCTATTGCTTTTGTCATGCAACAAGGTTGAGGAGTACATCTTCAAACTGCCTAGCTACTTTGACAAGCACACAGAGATAGACCTGTACAAGCTGTCACGATGCAAGGACTTTGACTCTTTTATCGACACACTGGGCAAAAGCGAATACCGCAAGATACTAGTAGATTTCGCCCCTGATAGCAGCGGCAACATAGACATAGCGGGTGCTGAGAACGCACTCAACATCTACTCGTATAAATTATTGTACGACGCTATTAGTAAGCGAAAATCAAAGAAAGAAAAAGAAAACCTCAAAGCCCTATGCGACAACGTAAACGACTTCTGTAATATTTCCAGAGTTTTAAGACTGAAGAAATACTACTCTATGACCCCACAGCAAATAGAAAACTACCTTATGCCGTTTGGCACTATAAATAAAAAAAAGCTTTCTATGATGTGTGAAGCTAAGGACATAGACTCAGTTTACGATATTATATCTACCACAAGAGTAGGCAAACGTATACGTAATGTAGAAATAGACAAAGAAGAACAGCTGTCTGTAACAAACAGACACAATATGTGCAGAAAACAGCTGTACTACTCCAAAGACCCTGCGGTTGTTCTTCTATCCTATATGTATGTTAGTGAAGCAGAGCTTAACAATATCGTCACCATCATTGAAGGTGTACGATACCAAAGCCCTAAAGAGCTGATAGAAAGTCTGCTTATCCGCTGAATTTAAATTAACCTATCTGTAAGAGGTGATGTGTTTGGCACTTGCTAAAATGAAATTTGTGTCCATCATCGGACTGATTGACCATCTGGACGAGCTTATCACAACGCTCGGTTACTCCGGTGTTTTCCATCCTGATGATGCTACTGAATTTTTCTCTGAAACTGATAAATTTTTGCCAATAAGCACTAAGAATGATTCTGCTGCTACATTGTCAAAGCTCAAGTCGATTATGACTCAGTCTGGTATAGAGCCTCAGATAGTAAACGTCGACGACTATAAAATTACTACTGATGAGATGGCTATAAAAGTAACAGACATTGAAAACGAGCTTGGCACTGCGCTCAAAGAGAAAGAAAGCGCCTTGCTAGAAATCAGAGATTGCAATAGAAAAATCGAAGACAGCTCGCACTTTGTACAGCTCAAACTCGAGGTCGATAAAATCGAAGCATGTGAGTTTATCAAAGCGAATTTCGGTCGTCTGCCTAAAGACAGCTACAACAAGCTGTCAGCGTATGAAGACAACGAGTTTGTTCAGTTCTTCCCTTGTAGCTCTGACGAGAAATACTACTGGGGTGTGTACACTGCACCTATCGATGAGGCTGACGAAATCGACGGCATCTTCTCTGCTCTTTACTTTGAGCACATTGACGTTGAGGGTCTTAAGGGTACACCTACTGACTTTATCGCTTTACAAAAAGAGCGTATAAAAAAGCTGAGTGAACGCATCTCACAGATAGACAAGCTCACAAACGCTTATCTTGATGAACGCACTGATGAAATACTGAAGATTTACTCTAAGCTGTGTGAAATCGACGCTTTCTACACAATAAGAAGCTACGCATACAGATACCACAACAACTTTATTTTAGCGGGCTGGATTCCTGCCAAAAACGAGAAAGAGTTATCTTTAAAGCTTGATAAAATCGAGAGCATAGACGTCAATATGACTGATGCTAAAGAAGAAATCAAGCACAACCCACCTGTCAAATACAAGAACAACTTCTTCTCTAAGCCGTTTGAGTATTACACAGATATGTACGGCACTCCGAACTACAGCGAGATTGACCCCTCTAGCTTCATCGCTTTCACCTACTCTCTGCTGTTTGGTATCATGTTCGGTGATGTAGGTCACGGCATATTCCTACTGCTTGCGGCTATTGTGATGTACAAACTAAAAGGCATGGAGCTAGGAAGACTACTCATTCCTTGCGCAATATCGTCAACGATATTCGGCTTTGTCTTTGGTAGTGTGTTCGGCTTTGAACATCTGCTTGACCCTATGTACGAAAAGCTCTTTGGTTTTCACGAAAAGCCGATCGAGGTCATGGAGTCAGAGTGGACTATGACGATTATATACACTGCTGTCGGCATTGGTATGGTGCTTGTGATGGTAGCTATGTGTCTGAACATCTACTCATCTATTAAGCGCAAAGACTACGGCAACGCGCTGTTTGGTGTCAACGGACTGAGCGGACTTGTGTTCTACGCTTCAGTTGTTATCGGCATTGTGCTTATGCTGATGCTCGACATCTCTATCATGACACCGATGTATATCATCTTCCTCATTGTGCTTCCTATCATTCTTGTGTTCTTACGAGAGCCACTGTCTAAGCTCATAGAGGGTGATAAGTCATGGAAGCCTGAGAAAATCGGCGCATTCATTGTTGATAACTTCTTCGAGCTGTTCGAAGTTTGCTTATCATACGTTACAAACACTATGAGTTTTCTGCGTGTAGGCGCGTTCGTACTAGTTCACGCAGGTATGATGCAGGTTGTATTTGTACTGGCAGAAATGTTCGGC
>JAUMXP010000014.1 GCA_030529125.1 Eubacteriales bacterium
GGTTAAGCGAGTAGGAGTTATTCGAGGATCAGCGCAGAGCAACGAGGCGTGATATATTTAAGCGCCGAGGTGCGTAGCCCTCTAAATAACGACGGCCGAGCTGTAAGGCTCGCTTTTTTATTGCAAAATTTTTTTATCTGTGATACACTTTTTTCAGATTTCTATATACCCGAGGTGATATTATGTCTGCCACAGCAGTAAAATCAGCACCAAAGACAAAAAAACAGCCAAAACCTTCCAACGCACTGAAAACTCCTGCTCCACGCAAAACATACATTGAGGTCATGCGAATTATCGCAGCCTTTTTAGTCATTGTTAATCACACTAACAGCGATGTTTTTCTTAAGAGCACTCCGTCGTTCACTTGGTTTTTCTCGTTAACTTACTTTTTTATCAGCAAAATTGCAGTACCTGTATTCTTTATGATAATGGGCGGACTATTGCTGCAAAAAATTGATACACCTAAGCGCTCAGTACAGCGCGTTGTGCGTATGGTTGCTGTAACTATTGTTTTCTCGCTTGTTTACTATATTAAGGCAAACTGGGATTATCCCGAAAATATGAGTGTAGGTGAATTTTTCAAGAAGATCTTTACCTTCCGTACTGCTAACGCCTATTGGTACATTTACGCTTACATCGGCTTGCTGATACTATTGCCTATTTTACAGAGAATGGCAAACGCTTTTTCCAAAAGAACTACTGAGTATTTTATAATCCTTTCTATGGGTGTTATGGGCATTATTCCGCTTATTACTCTATTTTTTGATATCACCCCGCATCATTACTTAACAGATATGTTTTTTGCACCGCATCTGGGTATAGTGTTTGCAGGATATTATATTGAAAAGTATCTTAAGCTAAGTAAAAAAGTGTTCTTCATTGCATGCGCAACCTTTGTTGCATTGATTTCATTTCAGGTGGTCTGGAGTTATATATTCTACCTGGAAAATCCAAATGATTATCTTCAGCTTGATAACTGGCAATATCTCACAATCACTGCATCTGCTGCATGTTTCTACATAATTTTCAAGTATCTTTCAACTGTTATTAAAACAAAAGAGCGCACATCAAAGGTGCTGTGCTATCTTGGCTCTCTGACCTTTGGCATTTATCTTGTATCAGACCTGATAATTTCGCTGACCCGCCCGATGTACAATGACCTCCAGCTGGATACACCGATTGTCCTTGCAACTATCCTGTGGGAAATCATCATCTTTATCTTATGCGGATTTATCGCAGCAATTTTGAAATCAATACCTTTTGTCAAAAAGTATATTTAAAAATAATAAGTAAATATAACAACAAAGCATATAGTAAAAAGAAAAGCTCCCAAACGGGAGCTTTTCTTTCACAACTCTGTCTTTGCGTTTTTTCTTGCTTCCTTTGCCGTACTGCGACAAGTCATATGACTCTCTGACAACCATTCGCTCAGATTCATCAGAGTCATCTAATAGATAATCCAGACTAACGTTGAGAGTCTTTGCAATCATTTTAAGGTTATCAATATCAGGTAAACCTTTGTCGGTTTCCCACTTAGCTATAGCAGAACGTGATACGCTCATTTTCTCTGCAAGCTCTTCCTGTGATAACATACACTGTTTTCTAGCTTCTTTAATTTTTTCTCCTAATGTCATAGTTTTGTTTCCTCCTGTAATTTGGTGCCTTCAATATACCGCACCACAAAAGAATCCACAATAAACTCTCCGTAACACCTATGTTACGATGCGTAACAACCGCTTATTCACGCGGTTTTTTCGCAGAAAAGGCTCCCAATTGGGAGCCTTTGATTTTTAAAAATATAATCAGCCGTTAGTAGAGTAGTTTGGTGCTTCCTTAGTGATCTGAATATCATGTGGATGGCTTTCTCTTAAACCAGCACCTGTAATCTTAACAAACTGAGCTTTGTTGTGGAGCTCTTCGATAGTAGCACAACCTGTGTAACCCATACCGGATTTGAGACCACCGATCATCTGATAAACTGTATCTGAGAGTGGACCCTTGAACGGTACACGACCTTCAACGCCTTCAGGCACATATTTCTGATTCTTAGCCTGGAAGTATCTGTCGGAGCTACCCTTGTTCATAGCGCCGAGTGAACCCATACCACGGTAAACCTTGAACTGTCTGCCCTGATAGATTTCAGTGTCACCAGGAGATTCCTTACAACCTGCAACAAGTGAACCAACCATACATACGGAAGCGCCTGCAGCAAGAGCTTTTACGATGTCACCTGAGTACTTGATACCACCATCAGCGATAACAGGAACACCGTACTCAGCAGCAGCCTTAGCTGCGTCAAAGATAGCTGTAATCTGTGGAACACCGATACCTGCAACAACACGAGTTGTACAGATAGAACCAGGACCGATACCAACCTTTACACAGTCAGCGCCGGCTTTAATAAGTGCACGAGCACCCTCAGCTGTTGCAATGTTACCTGCGATAAGCTGAACATCAGGGAACGCCTGCTTAACTTTAGCAACAGAATTGATTACGTTTGAATTATGGCCGTGAGCTGAATCAAGTACAAGTACGTCAACCTGTGCATCAACTAAAGCCTGAACTCTCTCTAAAACGTCTGCAGTAGCACCGATAGCAGCACCACAAAGAAGTCTGCCTTTCTCATCTCTTGCAGAGTTAGGATACTGAACAGTTTTCTCGATATCCTTGATTGTGATAAGTCCCTTTAAATTACCGTCACTGTCAACGATAGGAAGTTTCTCTATTTTATGTGTTCTTAAAATCTTCTGTGCCTGCTCAAGGTCTGTGCCAACAGGAGCAGTAACAAGATCTTCTTTAGTCATAACTCCTGCGATTTCCTGATCGAAATCAACATCATCCATAAATTTCAAGTCACGGTTTGTGATGATGCCAACCAGCTTTGTACCTTCACAAATCGGTACACCGGAAATCTTATACTTACGCATAAGGTCGTCAGCTTCGCGGATAGTATTGTGTGGAGCAAGATAGAACGGATTTGTGATAACGCCGTTTTCAGAACGCTTAACGCGATCAACCATATCAGCCTGCTCTTCGATAGACATATTCTTGTGGATAATACCGATACCGCCTTCACGTGCGATAGCAATAGCCATATCAGACTCAGTAACTGTATCCATCGCAGCAGTCATAAGCGGTGTATTAAGTTTGATTTTCTTTGTGAGATAAGTCTCAACGTTAACGTGCTTAGGCTCAACGTCACTCTCTCCTGGGATGAGCAACACGTCATCAAATGTCAATGCTTCTTTTACAAATTTCTCTTCAAATGAACGATTAATCATTGATACCACTCCCCGATTTTTTAACAATTATTATATCAAACGATTCGCTTGTTTGCAAGGTAAAATAACGCTTTTTTAAAAATTTATTGACTTTTGTTATTTGTGTACTTAAAATTATCTGTAAAGACAAAAATTCTAGTAATTGTTCAATATAGAGGTACGTTATGAAACAACTTTTATCTATTTTATTTTGCATTATATTTTTGTTATCACTCACAGCATGCACAAGTGAAACTCAACAAACCGAAACACAACCAACCACTCCTACCAAAACAGTATCAACATCTGATTCAGAAGAAGAGTCTGAAGACGGGTCTATAATAGGTACTTGGGTATGTGACGATATAAATAAAGATTGCTACTTTATTTTTGAAGAAAACGGCGACGCTTTCGCAAAATGGGGCACTTCCACCATATACGGATATTTCGATTATTATGAGGAAGATGGGCTATACGAAATCGACATTCCAAATTTTCTATACAATGACTACAGGGCAACTTTCAATGACGACGAAATGCAACTGAAAAGCGATGAATCAAGTTACGTGTTTGAAAAAGCTACCATGCCAGAAGTAACTATCGACGCTCCAAATGACCTCCAAACAAACGATAAGCTTTTTGGTGACTGGCAGAGCGAGTCGTCATATGAGTGCTACCGCTTTAACGATGATAATACTGCAGTCATCACTGATATGTTAAATTATGCTACTATAGACTGCAAGTATTCGTTTGAATCAGATACCGCAACAATGTACTATATGGTTACTGAAGATAAAAGTGGCTCACGCAAGCTTAGCGTCGAATTTATTAATGACGATGAAATTAAGATTGACGACTATGTTTATAAAAGAGTAACTAACTAAGATTAATAATGCAAAAACCGCCTGAATTATCAGGCGGTTTTTCTTTTTTATTTTATGGTGTAATTTTATCTTTACCGCCCATATATGGTCTTAACGCCTCAGGGATGTTGATTGAACCATCTTCGTTTAGGTTGTTCTCAAGGAAAGCAATTAGCATTCTTGGAGGAGCAACAACAGTGTTGTTAAGAGTATGAGCAAAGTACTTTGAACCATCCTCGCCGTGAACTCTAATTTTAAGACGGCGTGCCTGAGCATCGGAAAGGTTAGAGCAAGAACCAACCTCGAAGTACTTCTGCTGACGTGGTGACCATGCTTCAACGTCGATAGACTTAACCTTTAAGTCAGCGAGGTCGCCTGAGCAGCACTCGAGTGTACGTACTGGAATATCTAAGGTTCTGAAAAGATCAACTGTGTTCTGCCAGAGCTTATCAAACCACATTGGTGACTCTTCCGGTTTACATACAACAACCATTTCCTGCTTCTCAAACTGGTGAATACGATATACACCACGCTCCTCAATACCATGAGCGCCTTTTTCTTTTCTGAAACATGGTGAGTAACTTGTAAGTGTGTATGGAAGTTCTTTTTCTTTGTTGATTGTATCGATAAATTTACCGATCATTGAGTGCTCGGATGTACCGATGAGATAGAGGTCTTCACCCTCGATTTTGTACATCATAGCTTCCATCTCAGCAAAGCTCATAACGCCTGTAACAACGTTTGAACGGATCATAAATGGTGGAACTACGTATGTGAAACCACGATCAATCATAAAATCACGTGCATATGAAATAACTGCTGAATGAAGTCTTGCAATATCACCCATGAGGTAGTAGAAGCCGTTACCAGCTACTTTACGTGCAGAATCTAAATCAATGCCGTTTAATCTCTCCATAATCTCTGTGTGATATGGAATCTCAAAATCAGGAACTGCAGGCTCGCCGTAACGCTGAACTTCAACGTTTTCTGAATCATCTTTACCAATTGGAACAGATTCGTCGATGATGTTTGGGATAATCATCATAATATCAGTAACTTTCTGAGAAAGCTCTGCTTCTTTAGCTTCTAAAGCTGCGAGTTCTTCTCCTTTTTCAGTAACGAGATTTTTCATTTCTTCTGCTTCTTCGCGTTTACCCTGTGAGAAAAGTTTACCGATTTCTTTAGAATACTTGTTGCGCTGTGCTCTTAAATCATCAGCCATACCTTTGATTTTTCTAGATTCAGCATCAAGCTCGATGACTTCATCTACAAGTGGAAGTTTAGAGTCCTGAAACTTCTTTTTTATGTTTTCTTTAACAACATCCGGATTTTCTCTTAAAAATTTAATATCAATCATTGTAGTGCTCCTTATATTAAAACTTACTTATTTTCTTCAAGTTTATTTGCTAGGTCTTTTAATTCTTCTAAAGAATAAAAATCAATTGCAAGCGTACCGCCTTTACCGTCTTTGTTAGGTGTAACAACAACCTTGTTACCGAGGTACTCAGATAACGCAAGCTCTACTTCAGCGAAGTATGATGGCTTTGATACAACTTTGCGGGTACGTGTGACAGATTTTTTAGTCATATCTTTCACGAGTTTTTCAACCTGACGTACTGACAAGCCTTTTTTAACAATTTCCTCAGCCACTGCACTCATCATCGCTTTGTTTTCAAGTGCTAACAATGTGCGGGCATGACCTTGGCTGAGTTCTCCGCCTTCGACCATAGCGATAACATCATCAGGCAAAAGCAGAAGTCGCATTGTGTTTGCGATAGCAGATCTAGATTTACCTACAGTCTGTGCGACCTGCTCCTGGCTGATACCATAAGTATCAATTAAAACCTTGTAGCCTTTTGCTTCTTCAATAGGGGTGAGGTCTTCACGCTGAAGGTTCTCAATAAGTGCAAGCTCCATGGTTTCATCGTCAGACAACTCACGAATAACCGCAGGGATTTCTGTAAGGCCTGCCATACGTGAAGCTCTGTAACGACGTTCACCAGCAACAATCTGATATCCTCCGCCAATTATCGGACGAACCAGAATCGGCTGTAGAACACCAAACTGCATGATGCTCTGTGAAAGCTCAGCGAGCGCCTGTTCGTCAAAGTCTTTACGAGGCTGTTCTCGGTTAGGTTCTACTTCTGAAATTCTCAGCGTAATGGTTTCGTTGCTGTTTTCAGTGTCATTTTCCATAAAAATTGTGCTCAGACCTTTGCCTAAGCCGCCCAGTTTCTTAGCCATTTTAACGTTCCTTTCTGAGAATCTCTTTTACTAAATCAAGATACGCGGTTGTACCTTTGCACGATTTATCATAATAAATAACCGGCATACCAAAGCTCGGCGCTTCAGACAGTCGAACTCCTCTAGGGATAACAGTAGAGAATACTTTCTGAGGGAAAAAGCGCTTTACTTCCGCAACAACCTGCTGTGTCAGATTAAGACGACCATCGTACATAGTCAGCAGTACACCCTCGATTTCAATATGTGGGTTTGTCTGTCGCTTAACACGTCGTACAGTATTCATAAGCTGTGATAGACCTTCGAGTGCGTAGTATTCGCACTGTATAGGAACCAAAATCGTATCTGCCGCTGTCAGAGCATTTGTAGTTATCAGACCAAGAGATGGCGGACAGTCAATTATTATGTAATCAAAGTCAGGCTTTATTGATACAATTGCCTGCTTCATTCTTTGTGAACGATTGTCCATATCCATTATCTCAAGCTCAGCTGCAGCTAAATCAATTCCCGACGGCATAACATACAGATTATCGTAAGATGTCTTTACGATTATGTCCTTCGCTTTTACATCAGACACCAATAGATCGTAAGTAGAAAACTTAACTGCACGCTTGTCAATTCCAACACCGCTTGTCGCGTTACCCTGCGGGTCGACATCTATTAAAAGTGTTTTTTTATTGTTGAAACCAAGCGCAGCAGCTATATTGACCGCAGACGTTGTCTTTCCAACGCCGCCTTTTTGGTTTGCAACCGCTATTATCTTTGCCAAAAAATCACCCGTTTTTCGAATTTGTGCACAAAATTACACATTATAGAGTAATTTTAGCACATATCGGGATAGAATTAAAGACTTTTCAGCGAAATTATTAAAAAGTTATCTATTTTAAACTATTATGTTTCACGTGAAACACATCATCAATAAATTATCAGCTTCAAATACGCCAAAAGGCTACGCAGTTATTACTACGTAGCCTTTGGCAAGGGGTTCAGATAAGGAAATGGGTATGAGTGGATAGATGCTATTGCATCTATGGGGAAAGCTAACTACTCACTAAAACACCCTTTTCGGCTGCTTTAGGAATTTTTACGGTGTATTCTATGTATTCATCGGTTTCACTTTTACAGCTAGTCGCGTTAATTCCGGACAAACGCATAGTATCGACCGCTTTATTGATTGTATTTACAAAAATACGCACATCTTTTACTATAATCTTTTTTTCTTGTTTTTTAGGTGGATTTTCTAATGTAACTGTTCGCCTCATCAGAATATCTGTAATTAGTGCTTCTGTCTGACTTACATTCAGATTTTCAGAGATAATTCTGCTAAGAGCCTCACGGCGTAGATTCTCGTCATCTATTCTAAGCAAAGCTCTAGCGTGTCGTTCAGACAGTGATGCGCTGACTATCCATTCCTGCTCGTCAAACGTAAGCCTTAGTAATCTAAGCTTATTTGCTATAGTAGACTGCTTTTTGCCTAAGCTAATGGCTGCTTGCTCTTGTGTTAGCCCATACTTTCGTATCAGACGAGCTATACCTCGTGCTTGTTCAAACATTCCTAAGTCTTTGCGCTGTATGTTTTCTATCAGAGCGTAAACTGCCGACTCTTTATCAGAACATCTCATTACTACACAAGGAACTTTTGTTATACCTGCCATTACGGCTGCACGCAGACGTCGTTCTCCTGCTATCAATTCATATTCTGTTGTGTTTATCCTACGAACAGACAGTGGCTGGAGAATACCGTTCTTTACTATAGATAGAGAAAGTGACTTAAGTTCAGCTTCATCAAAGTTTTTTCTAGGTTGAGTTTTGTTAGGTCTTATTGAAATTGTTGGTAGCATAAGCACTCTGTTTTCTTCTCTACTGAAAAAGCTCATCATTATCTCCCTCACAGGTTGTCCCCGCAAGATGATAATACCACTTATATAGCGATAATTTTGTAGATATTTGACCGCATAATTAATTTTGTTTTGTAAAAGAAAGCAAAAAAACGACACATCGAGTCGAATGTGCCGTTTTATATACATTATTATAATGGTTTGGATTTAATTTTTGCTGAAGTGCGTGGATATGATTTATCCGTCGCATTATTCTTCTTTATATTAATGATAGTGCGTTCAGAGCTATCAATCAAATTGTAGGTATCTACCTTCTCAATTTTACCGCCTAATAATTTGATAGCGTTCTTGGAGTTACTGATTTCTTCTTCGCTGTATTTTCCCTTCATCGCAAGGAAAGCACCACCGACTTTAACATATGGTAAACAATACTCGGAAAGCACATTAAGCTGTGCAACAGCTCTGGAAGTAGCAAAATCAAACTTTTCGCGCAGTTCTTTCTTTCTTGCGCCATCTTCAGCTCTAGCATGGACTATCTGAACGTCATTAAGATTTAGCTCATTTACAACTTCTTGTAAGAAAATCAATCGCTTATTCAGGCTATCTAGTAAACATAGCTTTATGTCAGGTCTGACAATCTTTATTGGTAATGACGGAAACCCTGCTCCTGTGCCAACATCTATCAGAGAACTGTTTAATGGAATATCAGCGTAAGATAATAGTAATATGCTGTCACAAAAATGCTTGAGAGCTACGTCTTCAGGCTCTGTTAGCGCTGTTAAGTTCATCTTTTGATTCCACTCAACAAGCAATTCATAATATCGTCTTAAGCTGTCTATTTGATTTTCGTCTAGTTTTATTTGGGATTCATTTGCTTTTTGTCGCAAAATATCATTAAACATCAGTATCTACCTCTGCCTTTGGTTTTGTGTGGCTGGTTTTAGCGAGCCATATAAGCAACACACTGATATCAGCTGGTGAAACACCGCTGATACGAGAAGCCTGCCCAATATTAGATGGTTTGACACGATTTAGCTTCTCTTGAGCTTCTAATCTAAGACCTGTTAATGTCTTATAGTCAACATTAGGTGGGAGAACCTTAGCTTCTAGTTTGCGCATCTGCTCAACCTGTGCTAGCTGTTTTTGAATATATCCCTCGTATTTGATAGCAATCTCAACTTGCTCTAATACAGCACTTGGTATCTCAGGTCGTGTAGTATCAACTTCGCTTAATACTTCGTAATTTAGCTGTGGACGTTTAAGCAGGTCTATCAGTCGAATTGAATTAGTTACTTCTGATGTTTCACGTGAAACAAGTATCTCGTTGAGCTTATCTGTGCATGGTATAACTGTTTCTTTTGCACGTCTGAGCTCTTCTTTAATTAATTCTTGTTTCTCATTGAATCGTATCCATCTATCTTCCGAAATTAATCCAAGCTTATATCCGAGTGGAGTCAAACGAGTATCAGCATTGTCCTGTCTTAATATCAGACGATATTCGCTACGAGAAGTCATCATACGATAAGGTTCGTTGGCTCCTTTAGTAACAAGATCATCAATAAGAGTACCAATATATGAACTAGCGCGGTCGAGTATAAACTCGTCTTTACCTAAAACTTTGTGTGCTGCGTTTATACCAGCAATCAAACCTTGAGCTGCAGCTTCTTCGTAACCTGAGCTTCCGTTGAACTGACCCGCACCATAAAGTCCAGGATAGTCCCTGAATTCCAGCGTAGAATTCATAGAAGTTGGGTCAATACAATCATACTCGATTGCATAAGCAGGACGCATAATAAGTGCATTCTCAAGACCCGGAATAGTATGATAAAACTTAAGCTGCACTTCTTCTGGAAGGGAAGAGGACATACCCTGCAGGTACATTTCTTCTGTATCAAGACCACATGGCTCTATAAATAACTGATGTCTTTCCTTGTGTTCAAAACGAACTATCTTATCTTCAAGACTCGGACAATATCTAGGACCGACACCTTCAATCTTGCCACCATAAAGCGGAGAACGATGTATATTATCCAAGATTATCTTCTTTGTTTCTTCGTTAGTCCAGCTAATATGACAAACAACCTTGTTTTCGCCTAAGCTTTCTGTGTCATAAGAAAAAGGTATAGGTGGTGTATCACCCTCTTGAACCTCTAATTTATCTAAATCTATAGTACTGCGTTTAACACGAGCAGGTGTACCGGTCTTAAATCTACGGGTAGGAATACCGAGTTTACGCAGACTCTCACTAAAGAAAGTAGCAGGAAAAACTCCATCAGGACCAGATTCATAAGATACTTCACCAATAAATATCTTACCACCCAAGTATGTGCCTGTGGCAATAATTACCGTTTTTGTCACAAACTGGGCTAACATTCGTGTTGTAAGTGTCCATGTGCCATCTTCGTTTTGCTCTATATCAGTGATTTCTGCTTGTCTTAAATCAAGGTTATCACACAGTTCGAGCTTGTGTTTCATAACATCCTGATATTTACGTCTATCTATCTGTGCGCGCAAAGAGTGTACAGCAGGGCCTTTGCCTAAATTAAGCATACGCATCTGGAGAAAACACTCGTCAGCAGTTTTGCCCATTTCGCCACCTAAAGCGTCAATCTCACGTACAAGATGACCTTTAGCAGTACCGCCAATAGACGGGTTACAAGGACAGTTGCCCACAGCATCCATATTTATTGTAAAAATAGCAGTTTTACAGCCGAGTCTGGCAGCAGCAAGTGCAGCTTCAATACCTGCGTGTCCTGCGCCTATAACAGCTACATCATATTCACCTGCAAAATATGTACTCATAATAAACCTCGGGGTAATAATAAGTTAAATATAAATCATTTACCTACACAGAACTGATGGAAGACATTATCCACCACACGCTCTGTTACTCGCTCACCAGTGAGCTCACATAAATGAGAAATTGCTTCTTCAATAGCTACAGTGACTGCGTCGTATGTCATACCATATTCAAGCGCTGAAATAGCTTCTTTAAGCGAATTGTAAGCATTTTTTGTTAATGAACGCTGACGTTCATTAGAAAGCACTGCATTAGAGGAATCAAAGTCAGCTATGCCAGCAATTTTTTCAATAAGGTCTTCAAATTGCTCAAAACCGTTGTTGTTTTTTGCAGACATAAAGACTATATGTTCAGTGACATTCTTTATTCTTTCAATATCAATTTTTTGGTCCAGATCGTCTTTATTAATAACAGCAATACAGGTAGTATCTGCTAGTTCATCCAAAAGTGCAATATCATCATCACAAAGCGCAGATGATGCATCAAAAACTGCAATGACAAGTTCAGCAGTAGATAATCGCTTTTTAGCTTTATCTACACCGATTTTCTCGATAGCATTGTCAGCGTCTCTAATACCAGCTGTATCAGATAAATGCAAGGTAATATCGCGAATGACAGCAGTTTCTTCTACTATGTCGCGCGTTGTGCCAGCAATATCAGTAACGATACTCTTATCACATCCTGTAATAAGGTTCATCAAAGTAGATTTACCTACATTAGGACGACCTACTATAACAGTATCAATACCTTCTCTGATAACTCTACCTTTGTCGTAGTCTTTGAGCAGTATATCAAGTCTTTCAGCACTAACTATTAAAGCATTTTTGAGTGCATCAAACTCAACTTCTTCTATATCTTCTTCAGGATAATCAGCCCACGCACTCAAGTGTGCAGCTCGATTAATAAGTTCTTCTTTAGTTTCATTTATTTTTTGACTGAGTGCGCCTTCGTGTACTAACAATGCTGATTTAGCAGCAGCATGTGATTTAGCACCAATAATATCCATAACAGCTTCTGCTTCAGTTAAATCAAGCTTGCCATTTAAAAATGCACGCTTAGTAAACTCTCCTGCCTGTGCAGAAACTGCACCGCTGTCCAGCACTGCTCGAAGTACAGATTTGGTTACATACACGCCACCATGACAAGAAAGCTCAACAACATCTTCACCTGTATAGCTATGTGGTGCCCTGAAAACTGTAGCTACGCATTCGTCAATTTTTTCATTATTATATATTACGTGACCAAAATGTGCTGTGTATCCCTTTGCGTTACTTAGACTACCATCACTAATCTTCTTAAAAACTTTGTCAGCAATAGTAATTGCCTGGTCACCAGATATTCTGATTACACCAATACCACCCAAACCCTGAGCAGTACTGATAGCAGCAATAGTTGTATTATCCATAATTCACCAAAATTAGTTAATAAGCAAAAAGGAGCGGATAAATCCGCCCCTTGAAAATTATTTATCAATTCTGCCGTAAAGACCAAGACCTGCGCCTTCGTTTAAAGGCTTACGATCAGGGTTAGGGGCTTTTGGCTGTGATGAGCTCTTGCCTCTGTATGGCTTTCTATGATTTGATTTTCCTTTGAAATTGCCCTTTTGCTTTGGGTCAGGGCCAATAACAACGTGGCGGTTAAGATTCTCGCCTTCACTCCATGAAATAGCACCGTTGATCTTCTGCACTGCAGTGTGGATAATGCGTCTTTCGTATGGGTTCATTGGCTCGAGTGATGATTTTTTGCCTGTTTTAGCTGCTTTAATAGCAAGCTTTCTGCCTAAAATCTCAAGAGTATTTTTTCTCTTTTCTCTGTAATCGCCTGTATTAATAGTAACTCTGCAATAAGAGTTTTCTACATGATTAGCAACTAAACATGCGAGATACTGGAGTGCGTCGAGTGTTTCGCCGCGTCTGCCGATAACAGAACCAACATCTTCGCCTGAAATGTCAATAGTAATGACATTTTTCTCAGTTTCTTCGACACTCATCTGAATGTCTGAAAGGCCCATAGCCTTGATAATTGACTCTAAATAATCAGCCGCAGCCTGTGCAGGAGTAGTTTTAACAAAAACTCTTACCTTTGCAGGATGGCCACCAAAAAGTCCTAAGAACTTTTTGCTCTGCATTTCAACGATTTCAAAATCGATGTTATCTGCGAATTCGTCAACTCCAAGCTCCAGGCACGCTTTTGCTTTTGCTTCTTCAACAGTATTACCTGTCGCTATAGCTTCTCTATTCAAAATTGCACCTCTTTAATAGTGATAAATTCTTCTTAATATAGTCGTTTTACTTGTTTTTCGTCCAATTCAAGTCGTGCGACATGTCGTGCTTCTGTTTCAGCGTTGATCTTATCCGGTGAGTAGAACTTTGTCATAATCATTGTCTGAGCAAAACCGAAGAGTGTAGACCAGATCCAGTAGAAACCAACAGCAGCAGGAACTGTATAAGCAATCCAAGCTGTAAGTAGTGGGAGTGCAAGGAACATAAATCTCATGCAACCACGCTGGTTACTCATTGGGCTACCCTTCATAAACATAGTAATGATCTGTGTACCAACTGATGTAACAAGACATAAAATCGGAATAAGCAGTAACCAACCACCTGCTGTATTAGGTGTGCCTAAAAGGTCAAGACCTAAGAATTTGAAACCACCTGATAAACTATAGACTTTTTCAAGTTCATCGCCTGTAAGTATGCTTGTAACACTTTCAGGTAAAGAACCGGCACTGTCAAAAATTCTGAGTATATCGATTTCACCATAGATAGAACCGCCTGCATTAACAGCAACACCCGGAATAGAATTTAGTGCATTAGTTAAATCACTTACTTTTTCAGCAGAAATATGAATCACGTTTGAAAGTGGTTGAATAACTGCGTAGTAAATACCAAGCATGATAAACATTGGGAAGATAGATGTTAAACATCCGCCGAAAGGCTTTACGTTTTCTTTAGCGTAAAGCTTCTGCATTTCTTCATTATATTTCTGTTTATCATTGCCATATCTTTCTTTTATTTCTTTTTGCTTAGCTTGCAGCTTAGCAGTAGCAGCCATAGATCTCTGCTGCTTAACAGAAGTAGGAAATAGAACAACTTTGAAAACAAGTGTAAAGATAATAATAGCAATACCAAAGTTACTTACTAAATAGTACGCTGCCCAGAGTATGTAGCCAAATAAGCTACCAAAGATATTAAATATTCCCATAATTAATCCTTCTTAATTCTTATGCGTTTCTCGGGTACAGGGTCATATCCGCCCTTTGAAAAGGGATTACACCTGAGTATTCTCCAAATTCCAAGTGCAAGTCCCTTTAATGTTCCGTGCACCTGCAAAGCTTCAAGGGTATATTCTGAGCAAGTAGGTGTATACTTGCATTTACCTTGACCTAAATGAGGAGAAATGTGACGTTGATAAAACCTGATTAATGAGATAAAAAATTTTTTCATGTTCGTACAATAACATTTGCCTGTTGCAAATGATTTTTCATAGCGCTATAAATGTCAGTGCTTTTCATATACGGTGTTTTTGCCCTTGCGACAAAAACTATATCGTATCCGCTCTTAATATCAGGATAAAGCTCAAAAAAAGCCGCGCGAATAATTCTTCTGCATCTGTTGCGCTGAACAGCTTTGCCTATTTTTTTAGAGGTAGTAATTCCAAATTGAAGGTTATTTGAATTATTTTTTATTACATAAGTGACAAGTCCAGGGGACACAAAAGACTTTCCTCTTTTGTATGCACGCTGAAATTGTCTATTTTCTTTTAATGTGAGATAAGCTCTCATCATAACCACCCTTTATAGGCTCGCAGTATAGTAGGAAGTAGTAGAGATAACTGCATCGCTGTATAAAAACCGTCAGATAAAAAGAAAGACCACTGCCGACAGTGGCCTATTTCTTAGTATGTTAACTGTTTTCTGCCCTTAGCTCTTCTTCTAGCAAGAACCTTGCGGCCATTCTTTGTAGACATTCTCTTTCTGAAGCCGTGCTCCTTCTTTCTGTGAAGCTTTTTTGGCTGATATGTTCTCAGCATCTAAAACCCTCCTTTCGGGTACATAACCTTACAATCTAGCATTATAGCCTAATAATAGTGATTTTGTCAACAAAAATTTTTGCTTTTATATAGTATTATATAACTTCAAAGAATCCCTCAAAAAAAGACATACTATATCTAGTATTTATCTCATAAAATAATCACAATTTACAGGGGTAAAAAAATTCTTAAAATAAGGCCTATATTTATATTGTAAATATTTACTTATAAATGCAAAAAAACATTGATTTTTCAACTTACTTTTGTTAAAATGTTAAATGTGATAATGGACAAGTATATGGTTGTAGCAAATTCAACCGCATAATTAAGGAATTGGAGGAACAAAAATGGGATCTTTTGATGAAGCTTGGCAAGTAATTTGCGATTACTTTAAAAACGAAAAAAAAATAACTGAAGTTGCATATAAAACATGGATCAGCAGAATCGAACCAATTAACATTGATTTTGAAAATGGTGAGATTACTTTGCTAGTACCAAATGATTTTCATAGACAAACACTGCAGCGTTGTTACGTTCCTATGCTAGAAGATGCATATACTGCGGTTTTCGGCACAACATTTGATACTGTTCTTACTATTCCTGATGAAATGGAAAAAAAGTCAAAAGAGAAATTTTTATCTGATGAAAAATCTGCTGATGCAGGATATGAATTTACTTTTGATACCTTCATTGTTGGACAGTCTAATAAATTTGCACATGCTGCTTGTTTAGCTGTTGCTCAGAATCCTGCAGGTGCATATAACCCGTTATTTTTATATGGTAACTCAGGACTTGGTAAAACTCATCTTCTGTATGCTATAGGTAATGATATTAAGAATAATTATCCTGATAAAAATATAATTTACATAAAAGGTGACGATTTTACCAACGAGCTTATTGAAGCTATTCGTCTTGCTACTACTTCAGAATTCAGACATAAATATAGACAAGCTGATGTGCTCTTAGTAGATGACGTACAGTTTATCGGCGGTAAAGAAAGAACACAGGAAGAATTTTTCCATACTTTCAACTCATTATTTGAAGCTAAAAAACAAATAGTACTCACATCTGATAGACCACCAAAAGAAATTAAAACTCTTGAAGACAGACTTCGTTCACGTTTTGAATCAGGACTTCTTGCTGATATTCAGCCACCAGACTTAGAAACAAGAATTGCAATTATCAAACGTAAATCTGAAATTTTAGGACTTAACCTTGATGATGATATTTGTGAGTGTATAGCTCAAAAACTCAAATCAAATATCAGACAGCTTGAAGGTGTAGTTAAGAAACTTAAAGCAAGATTTTATCTTACAGGTGAAACACCAACCATAGCAACCGTCAGCGAAGCTGTTTCAGATATTCTCAATAACGAAGCTCCACCTGAACTGACAGTGGAAAAAATTATTGAAGAAGTAGCTCGTACTTTCGGAGTTGAACCTGAAGATATAAGATCACAGAAATCACGTAAAGCTAATATTAAAAAACCACGACAAATTGCTGTATTCATTGTAAGAGAACTCACTTCTTTATCAATGGAGAATATCGGTAAAGAATTTGGTGACAGACATTATTCTACTATCGTCTATACAGTACAAAAAGTCGAAGAAGATATGAAAAAAGATTATCATCTCAAAGAAACTATCGAAGATATCATAAAAAATATCAGAAATCGTTGATTTTTAGTTTTCCATATTTTCATAAACATTAACTTAACATATTTCAACATTATGTTGATAACTTGTCCTATTTTTTTAGTTTTTAACATTTTTCATTAATTTTTATTAAGAATTAAATTTTTAAAAACTGGACAAATACTAGCTGTTTTTAATATTTAACATTTTAACAACCCTTACTATAACTACTTAATATATTAATATATCATTTGATTAGATTATGATTTTAAATTTGAGAGGAAGATAAAAATGAAATTTACATGTTTACGTTCAGAGCTTGCATCAGCTGTATCAAATGTACAGAGATCTGTTTCTTCTAAAGCTTCTATCCCTGCACTCGAGGGTATTTTGATTAAAGCATACGGTTCTAAACTAGTACTTTCAGGTTATGACCTTGAAATCGGTATTACAACAAATATGGATGCTACAGTAAATGAAGAAGGTGAAATTGTAGTA
>JAUMXP010000140.1 GCA_030529125.1 Eubacteriales bacterium
CATTATTTGAAAATTATAGAATAGAAAGTTGCTGTGCCTCGTCTTCTTCACTTGGCAAAGCGCCAAGAGCAGGCAAAGTACGTGTACGATAGCGTGACGGCTTAGCAAATGTGCCTTCGATATATGGCTCAATGGACATAACTCTATGGCCTTTTTTAAGCTTCATAACCGCTACGCCCTGTGTGGACTTAGAGTTCTTAGCGTTGATTGCGCCAGAATGTAAAAGTAACTTTCTGCCTGATGATGAAGTGATAACAAACTCGCAGTCAACAACACAGTAACCGATACCTGCAAGTGGGGATTTATCCGAATATGCGTTGATGAGCTTCTTACGATTGGTTTTAGTCCAGTAGGCATTAAGCGGGACTTTAGCAACCTTACCGTTTTCAAACGCAAACACAAGGTAACCTGCATAGTCTTTAGTATTAAGCATATACACAGCCTGCTCGCCTTCGTCCATACCAAGCTTAGCAGGAATATAATCGCCGAATACACTGGCTTTTGTATCAGCAAACTCATGAACCTTAGCTTTATAAACCTGACATTTGTTTGTAAAGAAAAGCAAGTCGGTGTTATTAGTTGTTTCAAGAGATATTGTGATTTGGTCGTTTTCTTTGAGTTTCTGTTCGCCACCCATTCGTAGTGATAAAGGTGTAATCTTCTTGAAGTAACCATCTTTAGTGAAGAAGAGATTAACAGCATAATCAGGAATCTCGTCAGCAACGTCAACATCAGCCTGAGCGTCATCAATATGAAGTAACGGGCACTTGCGGTCCTTGCCATATTTCTGTGCTACTTCTTTGAGCTCTTTCACAATAATAGTCTTTACTCGTGAACGGCTAGCAAGAATAGCTTCGAGTTCAGCAATCTCTTCTACAAGCTTTTCTATATCTTTGGTGCGCTTTAAAATATACTCGCGATTAAGATGACGGAGTTTAATCTCGGCTACATATTCAGCCTGAATCTCGTCAATACCAAAGCCAATCATCAAGTTAGGAACAACCTCAGCTTCTTCGTCGGTTTCGCGAACAATTCTGATTGCTTTATCTATATCGAGTAATATAAGTTCAAGACCCTTTAAAAGATGTAAACGGTCACGCTTTTTATTAAGATCAAAATAGGTTCTTCTACGGATACATTCAATTCTAAACGCAATCCACTCATCTAAAAGCTCTTTAACACCAAGCACCATCGGTACACCACCGATGAGAACATTGAAGTTACAAGAAAAGCTGTCTTCAAGAGTAGTGAACTTGAAGAGTTTGAGCATCAACTTATCAGGGTCTGTACCTCTTTTTAAGTCTATAGTAATTTTAAGACCATCAAGACCTGTTTCGTCACGAATATCTGCGATTTCTTTGATTTTGCCAGTTTTGACAAGGTCAATTACCTTCTCAATAATCAGTTCAACAGTAGTGGTTGGCGGGATATTGGTGATATCAATACAGTTGTTGGATTTATCATAATTGTAAACAGAGCGAACTTTGATAGAGCCGCGGCCTGTACGATAAACCTCACGCATCTGTTCTTCATTATAAATAATCTGTGCGCCACCTGAAAAGTCAGGAGCCGGCAAAGTAGAGATAATGTCGTGTTCATCATCTCTGATTAACGCTGCTGTGGTTTCGCAAAGCTCACGCAGGTTAAACGAGCAGATATTGGAAGCCATACCTACAGCAATACCGGTATTCGCATTAACTAAAACAGACGGGAAGCTAGCCGGTAAAAGCACAGGTTCTTTGAGAGTATTGTCGTAGTTATCAACAAAGTCTACTGTGTCTTTGTCAATATCTTTAAAAAGCTCATTACAAAGCGAATCAAGCTTAGCTTCAGTATATCGAGATGCGGCCCACGCCATATCGCGGCTGTAAAACTTACCGAAGTTACCCTTAGAATCTACATAAGGATGCAACAGTGCTTCGTAACCACGAGAGAGTCTGACCATAGTGTCATAGATAGCGGCATCACCATGAGGGTTAAGCTTCATAGTAGCACCAACTATGTTAGCGGACTTAGTTCTATTACCACTTAAAAGTCCCATCTTGTACATAGTATACAAAAGCTTTCTGTGTGATGGTTTAAAGCCGTCAATCTCTGGGATAGCTCTAGACATAATAACGCTCATAGCGTAAGGCATATAGTTAATCTCAATAGTCTGAGCAATTTTCTGTTCCACTACGTCGCCGGCACCGGCAATAACACCATTAGCTAAAGGCTTTACGTTTATTTCTTTATCTTTCTTTTTCTTAGCCATATTATAGTCACCTATTTTTCTTAGCTTACATCAAGATTATCTGTATAATCAGCACCGTTTTCTACGATAAAGTCTTTTCTGCCCTGAAGATTATCGCCGAGCAAAATATCAAAAATGCGTGATGTCTTCTCAGCATCATCAGGCATAACTTTGATAAGTCTGCGGGTCAAAGGATTCATAGTAGTCAGGCTCATCATATCAGGTTCGTTTTCACCTAAACCTTTGCTTCGCTGAACAGTAAATTTCTTATTTCCGATTTCTTCAATGTACTGTTCTTTCTCTGCTTCAGTATAAGCAAAATACACCTTGTCCCCTGCTGTGATTTCATACAGTGGAGATTCAGCGATAAACACCTTACCCTCTTCAATAAGGTCAGGGGTTAATCTGTAAATCATAGTAAGAAGCAGTGTTCTGATCTGGAAACCGTCAACGTCAGCATCAGTACAGAAAATGACTTTAGACCAACGCAAATTATTAATATCAAAGTTGGATAAATCTTTGTTAGCCTTTGATTTAACCTGAACACCACAGCCGAGAACTTTCAACAAATCAGTGATGATTTCGCTCTTGAAAATTCTATCGTAGTCAGCTTTAAGGCAGTTTAATATTTTACCTCTGATTGGAATAATAGCCTGAAAATCAGGGTTTCTAGCTTGCTTACAAGCTCCTAAAGCCGAGTCACCCTCAACGATAAACAACTCACGCTCTGCTACATCACGGCTACGACAATCTACAAACTTAGCAACACGGCTTGTCATATCCATATTTGAAGTAAGGTTTTTCTTAATGCGGACACGTGTTTTCTCAGCATCTTCTCGAGAGCGCTTATTGATAAGTACCTGAGCACCGATTTTTTCAGCTTCAAGAGGATTTTCAATAAAGTATATCTCAAGCTGACGACGTAAAAACTCTGTCATAGCATCCTGAATACCTTTATTTGTGATAGCTTTTTTAGTCTGGTTTTCGTATGAAGTAACGCTGGAGAATGAAGAAATAACGATAATCAGACAATCTTCAACGTCAGCAAAAGTAATTTTGCTTTCGTTCTTATTATACTTACTGTTCTGCTTGAGATAATTATCAATCATATATACAAAAGCATTACGAACAGCCTTCTCAGGTGCACCACCATGTTCAAGGAAACTACTGTTGTGGTAGTACTCAGTGGTATTAACTTTATTAGAAAAAGCAAGTGAAATATTAATCTTGCATTTGTATTCATCTTTGTCGTCGCGATCTCTGACTTTACGTTCAGTCTGCCATGTCTGGACAGTAGTCATACCAGTTTCGCCTACAAGTTCTTTGACATGGTCTTCGATACCGTTCACATACAGAAACTCCTGTGTTTCGAACGATCTGCCGACCTGATTACGGAATACAAATTTAATGCCTGCATTAACGATAGCCTGACGCTTGAGTACATCGACAAAATAATCAGGACTGATGTCAATATCGGTAAAAACCTCTAAATCAGGTTTCCATATAATCTTAGAACCTGTGTCTTTTTTTGAATAATCTTCAACCTTTAGACCGCCTACGTTCTCGCCTTTTTCAAAATGGAGAGTATAGCGTTTGCCATCACGTCTGATGTCAACATCCATATACTCAGAAGAATACTGAGTAGAACAAAGGCCAAGACCATTCAGACCAAGAGAGTACTCGTAGTTGTTGCCCTCGTTGTTATTATATTTACCGCCGGCATAAAGCTCGCAGAAAACAAGCTCCCAGTTATAGCGGTCTTCGTTCTTATTATAATCAACAGGAATACCACGACCATGGTCTTCGATTTCAACGCTGCCGTTAGAATATCTGGTAACTGTAATCATCTTACCATAACCCTCACGTGCCTCGTCAATAGAGTTAGAGAGAATTTCAAACACTGAGTGCTGACATCCCTCAATACCATCAGAACCAAAGATAACCGCAGGGCGCTTACGTACTCTGTCCGCACCCTTCAGGGTC
>JAUMXP010000015.1 GCA_030529125.1 Eubacteriales bacterium
CCGCTATTCAGCAGAAAGTGGCAAATATAAAATAAAGGTTTTACCCCTATTAAAAGACCCGACGTTTTTGCGTCGGGTCTTTTCTTTATGTAGTAACATTTGTTTTGTAATGATTACAATCCATTAGTAAATCTTGTTATCTTGCTAATTTTTGTTATATAATCTAATCGGTAAAAAATCTTTTGCAGAGGTGCTATTATGGAAAAGAACAAAATAACTGTATTTGTTGCGGGTCACAAGCTCACACTGTTATCAGAGGATTCTGAAAAATACGTTACTGATATTGCGTCTAAGGTTGATACTGCTATCAACTCTCTGTTTGCAAACACTAATATGTCAAAAGAAAAGTGTGCTGTGTTAACAGCACTTGATCTCTGCGACGATGAAGCAAAAGCACGACAGCAGTTAAACGAAGTAAAGGAGCAGATCAAAGAGTACATCGAAGACAGTGCAAAGCTCAGAGATGAGAACGCTAAGCTCAAAGAGAAGATCGAAAAACTCGAAAACGAAAAGTTACAGCTACTCACATCAAAGAAGACTATGATTGCATCTTCTGTAGAAATCAAAGACGAAAAGGTTAATAAATGTGATGAAGCACAAATCAGCGCAGACGATGACCTTTCGTTTGATGATGTAACTAATGAAAGTGTTGTAGATGTAGAAGTTACAGCAGAGCCTGCTACAGAGAAAAAGCCACAGACACCTGCAGTAAGCAGTGCTCAAAAAAACGACAAAAAGCGTCATAATCACGAGCACGTAAATCCATTTAAGGAACGTTTTATGCAGAAAAAAGCTGGCGATAAGGGCTATACACCTGTTAGACAGTATAGTTTGTTCGACGATAAAAAGGATGAATAATGAATAAAATCGAGATACTCTCTCCTTGTGGAGGCTTTGACAGCGTACTAGCGGCAGTACGATCCGGCGCAGATGCTGTGTATGTAGGTGCTAAAAACTTTTCGGCGCGTGCATCGGCACACAACTTTGATATAGATGAGCTAAGTACAGCTGTTAAGTACTGCCATAGCTATGGTGTGAAAGTCTATCTTGCGCTTAATACCTTAATTTTTGATGATGAGATAGATGATGCGCTAGAGCTTGTTAAGGCAGCCGCACGCTATGATATTGATGCGCTGATTACTCAGGATATAGGTCTTGCACAAGCTGTCAAAAAGATAGTACCACAGCTTAAACTGCACGCATCAACTCAGATGAGTGTGCATACTCTGTCAGGAGTAAAAGCACTCAAAGAGCTAGGTTTTTCCCGAGTGGTGTTAGCGCGAGAAATGACAAAAGAAGAGATAAAATATATCGCAGATAACTGTGACATTGAACTTGAAGTTTTTGTGCACGGTGCACTTTGCATGTGTGTTTCAGGTCAGTGCTATATGTCAGCGATGCTTGGTACACGAAGCGCTAACCGTGGTGCCTGTGCTCAGCCGTGCAGACTGCCGTTTGCCGCCGGGGACTGTACTCACGCGCTCAGCCTCAAGGACAACAGTATTATCGAATATATAAAAGAGCTAGAAGATATAGGTGTTGCAAGTGCAAAAATCGAGGGCAGAATGAAACGCCCTGAATATGTTGCCTGTGCGACACAAGCCTGTGTGCAGATGCGTGATAATGGTTATGTCAATGAGAAAACCAGTGAACGCTTACGTGCTGTATTCTCGCGCACTGGATTTACCGACGGATATTACACCGATAACCGTGGAAAATTTATGTTTGGTTATCGCAAAAGAGAAGATGTTGTCAAAGCATCTGAAAAATTATTGCGTGAAGTCCGCACCACTTACAAAGACGAAGTAGGCAGAGTCAATATTGATTTTGATATAAAAATTGAGCTTAATAAGCATATAGCTTTGTCCGTCACAGATGGTGAACACAGCGTACAGCTAAACTCTGATTTTACAGTTGAAAAAGCTCAGAATCAGCCGACTTCCAGAGAAAAAATAGAGCAGGCGCTAAGCAAAACCGGCGACACTCCGTTTGTTGTAAACGTAATTAATTGCGACATTATCGGTGAATGTTTTGTCCCTGTAAAAGAGCTCAATGCAATGCGCAGGGTTGCACTCGAGCGCTTAGCTCAATTACGCGAAAAATGGCATGACTACGAGATTTCAGAGTTAAGTTTTGAAGACCTGCTAAGTAATGCGCATTCTTGCAAGGTTGACAAAAGGGCTCAGTATGCAATAACACGTGACCTTTTTATCCCAAAGAGTTTTGAAAGTCTTGACTTAGTTTTTGTTCCGCTATTCGATTGCCTTAATAATGAAGATAAAATAAATGAGCTGATTGCTCAGAATATTAGTATCGCTGTTGATATTCCGCGCGGAATGTTTGGCCGTGAAGAAAAGATAATTTCTGCGCTTAAAGAGGTCAGAAAACGCGGTATCAATATCGCTATGTGCCACAATATTGCTGCAGCGTATATATGCAAAGAGCTATCGTTTGAGTTTCACCTGAGTTTTGCTATGAATATCGCAAACTCTCTGTCACTCGAATGGGCTCAAAACTACGGTGCAAAAGATGTAGAAATTTCGTTTGAGCTGGATTACGGTCGCATAAATGCGTTGAAAAGTAGTATGATAAAAGGCGTTGCAGCTTATGGTTATCTACCGCTTATGATGACACGAAACTGCCCTGCTAAAAGTGGAGGCTATAATTGTGCAACTTGCAAAAATAGAGTAAAACTGCAAGACCGAAAGGGCGAAAAATTCACCCTCGTTTGCGACAAAAACATCATTGAAATTTTAAACTGCGTTCCACTTATTTTGCCAAAAGCGATTAATAATTCAAAAAATCTTGATTTCACAGTTTTCCACTTCACTGTTGAAAACTCTGTGGAAAACAAGGAAAAAACCCTTAAAAATTTGAGTGAAAAACGTAATTTCGAGCGTTTTACACATGGTTTGTATATAAGAGGCGTGAAAAATTTCACAATCTTTTAAAGAATTATTCTAAAGAATTTCGCAAATTTCCTTATTGAAATTAAGACGAAATTTAACTTTCTTTTATGAAATTATCTTTTCGAATTATTTTTTAATAATTGCAAGAAAATCTAAATTTATGCAAGAGGAGATCTACTATGCAGATATTAAAAGTCAAAAAGTTAAGAGAAAATGCACAAATGATTCGTCGAGCTACCAAAGGTTCAGCGGGTATGGATCTATATGCGTGCATTGACAATGCAATTACCCTAGAACCGGGTGATATTAAAGTTGTTCCGACAGGACTTGCGATAGCTCTTGAAAACGAAAACTATGTTGCATATATTTATGCTCGTAGCGGACTATCAATCAAACATGGTATCACGCTTGCAAACTGTGTAGGTGTAATTGATTCTGATTACCGCGGAGAGCTGTGTGTAGGTTTGACAAACATCTCAAAGGCTGCCTATACTATAGAGCCACAGGAACGTATTGCACAACTGGTTATTGCTCCTGTGTGTACTTGTGAACCTGTACAAGTTGAAGAACTTGATGAAACTGAACGCGGAGCAGGCGGCTTTGGTTCAACAGGTAAGAAATAAGCAGAACGCTATAAGCTTTGATATATTGAATATTTCACAGAAAATTCAAGTTTGCATTATTAAAATATATTGAAATAAGCCCATTAATCGGTTATACTAAAAATGAATTGGGTAAAGTGTGATTAACACTGAGATTTTACATTCTCATAAAGGGGAATTTATATGTTATTTTCTAAAGATATAGGTATCGACTTAGGTACTGCCAACACCCTTGTCTATGTTAAGGGTAAGGGAATCGTTATGCGAGAGCCATCTGTAGTGGCTGTTGATGTCAGAAAAGATACTGTAGTTGCTGTCGGTAAAGAAGCAAAAGAAATGATAGGCAGAACTCCTGGATCTATCGTTGCTATCCGTCCGCTCAAAGACGGTGTAATCGCTGATTTTGAGATTACTGCCACTATGCTGAAATATTTTATAAAGCAGGTAGTTAAGTCTAACATATTCTCAAGACCTAGAATTGTTATCTGTATCCCAAGTGGCGTTACAGAAGTTGAGCGCAACGCGGTTGAAGACGCTGCACGTCAGGCAGGCGGTAAGTATGTTGAGCTTATCGAGGAACCTATGGCTGCTGCTATCGGTGCAGGACTTCCGGTAGATGAACCAATCGGCAGTATGGTTGTTGATATCGGCGGTGGTACTTCTGAAGTAGGCATTGTATCTTTAGGAGATATTGTTGCCTCATGCTCGGTCAGAGTTGCTGGTGATAAGTTTGATGAAGCTATCATCACATATATCAAGAAAAAACATAATCTTCTCATCGGTGAGCGCTCTGCAGAAGATATCAAAATTGCTATCGGTTCTGCATATCCGTATGAAAATGAGGGCGAAATGACCGTCAAAGGTCGTAACCTTGTTGATGGTTTACCTAAAAACGTTAAAATTACAGCAGCTGAGGTCAGAGATGCTCTAGCTGATCCGCTGAATACTATCATAGATGCTATTTTAACAACACTTGAGAAAACTCCACCGGAGCTTGCAGCAGATATTATTGATAATGGTATTATGCTCACAGGTGGTGGTGCGCTATTACGCGGCCTTGATTTACTTGTTATGCAGCAGACAGGCATGCCTGTTTATGTTGCAGAAAGACCACTTGACTGTGTTGTTGATGGTACAGGTAAGAAACTTGATCCTAATTTCAAGGTTCAGACCCCACCTAAATTTATCTGATTTTGTTAATTATCTATGCACCGCACAAAATAGTGCGGTGCGATATTATTTTATGAATAGGAGGACAAAATGAAAGAATTTCTGAAATCACGTAGTATGAAGATATTTATGATTACTATTTTTGTGGTTATTGTGTTAGCTGTTTTTACAAACAGTATTGAAAATAACTTTGTGTCCTCAACAATAAACGGTGTTACATATCCGCTCTCTAAAGTTTCTGCCGCCGCCACTAACGATGATGACAGATCCATTGATGAAATCAAAGCTGAAAACGAGAAACTTAAGAAAGAAAACGCAGACCTTCGCAGTCAGCTTGTCAATTACTACGATGTTTTGACTGAAAACTCAAGATTGTGGAAGTTCTACGACCTTAAGAAAGAAAATCCGCAGTACTCGCTTGTACCATGTACAGTGTTGCGCAGGGATTCTAACGACGATTTTTATTCGTTTACTATTGACAAAGGAACAACCTCTGATATATCCGTTAATGACCCTGTTGTGTCTGAGAACGGACTGGTTGGTTGGGTCAGTGAAGTGGACCTTAGCACCTGTAAGGTGGTCACAGTGCTTTCACCTCAGACAAGCGTGGGAGCTATCGATAACAGAACTTCTGACACTGGTATAGTCAGCGGTTCTGCTAAATACTGTGATGATAACTTAACAACAATGTCAAAGCTCTCGGCTGACCATAAGGTTAAGAAGGGCGATATTATTACATCTACCGGTATTAGCGGACTTTATCCTAAAGGACTGATTATCGGCGAAGTTGTAGATATTTGCTATGATACTTATAACACTTCTTACTATGCTGTTATTAAGCCATACGACAATATCAAAGAAATCACAGAGCTTGCCATCATAACTGACTACACAGGTCAGGGTGAAGTTCTTATCAATGAAAAATCAGGTAAAAAGAAATGAAAAATGTAAAAATCTACAGATATTTAGCGTACAGCCTGGAGATACTACTGCTTTTTATTTTAGGGAGTACTCCATCGTTGTTACCTGCGATTTACGGTGCAACACCGTGTTTGCTTATATCGGTTGCCATTACTATAGCGGTGTTTGAGTCCGAGGTTGTGGCGATGATATTCGGACTTGTCTGCGGTGTGCTGACTGATATTGGTTTTTCAAACTCTATAGGAACATTTACAATAGCGCTGACTATCGTTTGTTTTGTAATCGGTTTTGGTGCCAATAATTTTATTACGATAACATTTACCAATATGCTGCTAGGCACTGTGGTTATTGTTTCGGCAGTTTTGTCGCTCCATTTCCTTATATCTTACGTATTGAAGGGTTACGATAATGGCGCGGTGTATTTTGTTAATCATTATATTTCACGTATTGTACAGACTATAATTACTACAGCGCTACTATACTTTGTAAACAAATTTGTTTACACCACACTTAACGAATAAATTTTGAAAGGGTGACATTTATGGACAAAGATAATAATAAATTAAATTTACGAATTATTATCTGTGCTGTAATTGTCATCTTTATTTTTGCGGCCTTTGCTATAAGGCTGTTTGACTGGCAGATATTAAACAGCGATCAATATAAGGAGATTTCTGCGCAGTCCACATCATACACAGAAGTGTCTGATGCAACAAGAGGAGAAATCCTTGATGTTAACGGTAAACCGCTTGCTGTAAACAAAACTATATATAACCTAGTCATAAACAAAATTTATGTACAGGAAGATTCAACTAACGACATTATCTCAACACTACTTGATTTATGTCAGGTAAGCAAAACAAAGTGGATCGACGTACTCCCTATCACAGTTGATGGTGAAGCTATCAGTTTTGAAGATGATAGCAAAGCAGAGCTTGAGTATATTTTGGGCGAGAGTATGCTTGACGACGATGATTTAGAGACTGCATCAGACGTTTTGTCTGCATTGGCTCAAAGGTACAAGGCAGATAATATTGAGGATCTACAGCGCAGACGAGATGTTATTTCTGTGCGCTATAATATGGAAAAAACAGGCTATTCATACTCAAAAGCATACATATTTGCTGAAAAAATTTCTGAAAATGCTGTAGCGGTTATTTCCGAACGTACTCAGACTATAGCTGGTGTTGATATCCGTGTAACAAACGAAAGGGTTATTAAGAACGGAACCCTTGTTCCACATATCTTAGGTGTAGTCGGTTCACTGTCTGCCGAAGAATACGAAGCTAACAAAGACAACGGATACAGCATGGACGGTGTCATCGGAAAATTTGGTATTGAAAAAGCGCTTGAGGAACATTTGCGTGGTCAGGCAGGTACCAAAACCATAGTCAAAGATGAAAACGGCAATATTGTCAGTGAAAAAGAGACTGTTAAGGCTAAGCCTGGCGACACTGTTTATTTGACTATTGATTCTAACGTTCAGCAAGTAGCTAACTATTCATTGCAGAAAAATATAGACAGAGCCAGAGCTGAGGGTGAAAACGAAGTGAAGTCAGCAAAGGCTAATAATAAAGAACAGACTTCAAGGCTTGGTGAAGACTGCTACTGCGGTGGTGCAGTTATGCTATCTGTTAAAGATAACTCTGTTATTGCGGCTGCATCGGCACCTAACTATGATATCTCAAAATACTACGATGTTGACTATAATGCGTGGCTTAATACAAACAAGCACTCACCTATGTTTTCACGTACTTTTGATGGTTCGTTTTCTCCTGGTTCTGCGTTTAAGCCTTGTGTTGCCTTAGCGGCATTACAGGAAAAGGTTATAAAAAGCGACACAGCTATAACATGTACTAAGCACTACGACTACTATCCTAAATACGTTGTTAACTGTATGGGTACCCACGGCAGTATCTCGCTGCACAATGCGATGACAGTGTCATGTAACTATTATTTTGCTGATGTTGGCAGACGTCTGGGTGCGACTACACTCTACATGTATGCCGAAAAATTCGGTCTTGGTGTTGAAACAGGACTTGAGATTGATGAGTCCACAGGTGTGCTTGCAGGCAGAGACTCCACTACATGGTACGAAGGTAATACTGTTCAGGCAGCTATAGGTCAGAGTGATAATACGTTCACTCCTATGCAGCTTGCTACTTATGTTTCAACTATTGCTAACAACGGTGTCAGATACAAGACTCACCTCGTAAGAAAAATCGTTGATTATGAACGTGACGAAGTTGTGCTGTACAACGACCCGAAAAAACCGACAATCATGGACGATGCCGACATATCTAAGAAGAACCTGAAAACGGTGAAAAGTTCTATGCGAAGCGTTGTTACATCGGGTACAGCAACCTTGGTTGCGCAGTATCCTAAGTCTGTAGCAGCTAAAACAGGTACAGCAGAAAACGCAGGCAGTGACCATGTAATATTTGTGTGTTATGCTCCGTACGAAAAGCCTGAAGTTGCGGTAGCAGTTGTGCTTGAACATGGTGCTAAAGGTAAGTACGCTATGTATACTGCCATGGATATGATGGACGCATATTTTTATGACAAAACATTAAAACAAGTTAAAACAAAATCGTGGGGATATTAAGAGAAATCCTCTCAGTTTAGCGACTTTTTATAAAAAATAAGCCTTTATTTAGGACTTTTTACTAATTTTAAAGGCTATTATTCTACATGTGGAGCAACGATTTTTCGTTGCTCTTTTTTTATTTTTGTGCTAAAATGATAATCGAGGTATTATTATGAGTCAGGTAATTGTTGTTGCTTCCGGCAAGGGCGGTACTGGAAAAACCACGGTATCGACATCTCTTGCGTTAGCACTTAACAGAAAAAATAATAAAGTTTTAGTCATCGACTGTGACAGCGGTATGCGTGGTGCAGATATGATGCTTGGCATAACAAATCGACTTGTTCATGATATGTCCGATGTTATTTCAGGAGCGTGTCCGCTTGAGGACGCGATTTATGAATGCGATGGTGCCAAGGGACTATATTCAATTGCTGCTCCTGTTCTTGCGGAGGATGAGGTCAGCGCACAGTTGATGAAGCAGTTTGTAGACAAGCATAAAGACGAGTATGATTATGTTATCATTGATGCTCCTGCGGGAACTGGTAGCGGGTTTGAGTCTGCGGCTATTGCGGCTGACAGAGCGTTGATAGTTGTTAATACTGAACCTATCAGTGTTAGAGGTGGCGTTAATATTCAGGCTAAGCTACTTGAGATGGGCATCACCGACACACGACTTGTTATTAACCGTTTTGATTTGCAACGATTTTTGGGAACTGCTTTGTACAAAGATCTTGACGAGGTTATTGATGAAGTAGGTGTACGACTTATTGCTGTCATTCCTGAAGATGTACGTATAGCAGCGCTTTCTCAGCGTGGTATACTTGCTACTAACTGGGCTAAAGCTTCTATCGTATTTGATACTTTAGCCGAGCGTATTAACGGCAACAACGTACCACTTGTAATAGATATATGATTTATTAATTTCTATATTTCGTATTGTTTTGTAATGGAGGGAAGTTTATGAATATCGCTTTAATTGCTCACGACGAGAAAAAAGAACTTATGGTGCAGTTTTGTATTGCATACTGTGGTATTTTAAGCAGACATAATATCTGTGCGACAGGCACAACAGGTAAGATGGTCAGCGAAGCTACAGGACTGGAAATACAGAAGTTCCTTGGCGGTTCACAGGGTGGTGATCAGCAGATTGCTGCCAGAATTGCGTGCAATGAGATTGATATGCTTATTTTCTTCCGTGATCCGCTCACTCCAAAACCACACGAACCTAACGATATGAACTTACTGCGTCTTTGCGATATGCACAACATTCCTGTTGCTACTAATATCGCTACTGCTGAGGTTTTGATCCATGGTCTTGAACGTGGTGATCTTGACTGGAGAAACATCGTACGTTAATTTTACATAACAAAAGCCCGTATCATTGATACGGGCTTTAATTTTTATTTAGAGTTCATCAATTAGATTTGCCAGATAAAACTGAATTCTTGATGCGTCAAAAACTGTGACTTTTCCATCTTTGTCAGTGTCAGCAATAGCGATACTTTCGTCTGCTAATAACTCTATCTGAGCGACATGTCGCTGGATTTGTGCAGCATCAAATATTGTGACTTCACCGTCTTGGTCTGCATCTCCAAAAATAGTAGTAGGCGGTCCTTCTTCGACAGTAAATTTCACACTATTCTGGCTTGCTATAGAAGCGAACTTGCATTGTGAATATGCGGTTGCGATATATGTTCCTTGTGGTAGTGTGAGCTGGTAGTTAGGTTCTGTCAGATCGTTTATAGTCATATATGGGTCAGCGCTTACGTCATCACCCTGCCATATTTTGATGCTATATGTATCTGTGTACAAGGTCATATTCCACCAAAAATATGTTGGTTCTGTGGAAGTACCCGGGGCACACTCCAGATAGGTGCTTTGTGGAGCATCGAGTTTCTGGATAATAAAAGTCTGGGTTGATTTAGTGCTGTTTGTTCCAAGACAGACGTTAGTTCCGTCAGGAGAATCCGCAGTGCCTCTGTATACATATAGCGAAAGGTCAACTAACTGCGGTTTGAATTTATACGCACCATCTTTTCCGTAGATGTACCAGCGCTTGGCGGTAGACTCAGTGTTTTGGTATACACCTACGTTTGTGCCAGCAGTGGTGCCTCTGTTTGATACGTTCAGGACCTTATTATCAAAACAGGTTCTGATTATATATTCACCGCCTGCTTGACGTTCAAATTTCCAGACCTGATTTGGCTCTCCTTCACTAATCAGAGCACGCACAGACACATTACGGTTATCGTTTGTTAGGTATTTGCCTGTAGCGTTGTTAATTATGTAAGCATAGAAATCAGTGCCAACATCAAGGGGTTTCTCAGTTGGATATCTGAGTATACCCTCCCAGTTTGAGTAGTTGGAGTAATTAACAGGACAAACTTCCTTACCAGTGCTGTCGCCAGGGTCATTGAGGTCGTAGTCATCAATCGTGCCCTCGTGAGCACCGACCATCTTGTTATTGCCTATGTATATTTCAGTGTGACTGCCTGTATTAAGAAGAATATCTCCGCGCTTTAAATACTTTGAGGTACTCAGGTCGATTTTGCTTTTTGGTATCCACTCAAAGCCTTCATCAATGAACGGTTGCTTCATATTACCTGTATGTACTGCGCCACTGAGACTAAAGCCAACACTTCTGTATGCTGAGATAACAAAGGAAGAGCAGTCGTAGTCAGGATTACCCCAACGGTTCGCTTGTGAATAGCCGTGTGAATCGTCGATGGCTGTGTCTATTGCCCACTGCACTGCATCTTCAACAGCCGATGGGCTGATAGCTGCAGTTGTAGGTATAACAAAAGCTGATGTGAGCATTGCTATAATAAGCACTGCACAAAGCAGTTTTTTCATCGCACTTCCTCCTTTTTATAGTATACAGAATACCGAAAATTTCGCAGTTTATGTCGTAATTATAGCATTTTTGGTTATTACAGTACAAGGTACCAAATGTTAATTTTTATTTAAAAGTGATAAATAGCTCATTATTGCGCTTTGTGGCTTTATTTTTTGTGCGAAACTATTGGAAAATTGAGAAAAATGTGATATATTATAAACTAGATAAGTTTGTAGTTTTAAGAGAGGATGTAGACTCATGGCTATTCTAACAAAAAAAGTCAGAGGAACTGAGGATGTTTTGCCAAAAGACAGCTATCGTTGGCAGTTTGTTGAAGACATTATGCGCAAGGAATCCTCAGCTTTTGGATATAAAGAAATCCGCACACCGGTTTTTGAACACACTAAGTTGTTTTCACGTGGTGTCGGCGAGACAACCGACGTAGTACAGAAAGAGATGTACACCTTTGATACAAAAGGTGGCGAGTCTATTACACTGCGTCCTGAGGGCACAGCGGGTGCTGCTCGAGCACTGCTTGAGCACGCTATCTATAACGATGGCTTACCTGTGAAAGCAAGCTACTTTGTGTCTTGCTACCGCTACGAAAAGCCACAGGCAGGACGTTTACGCGAGTTCCACCAGTTCGGTCTTGAGTGCTACGGCACATCCAATCCTGCTGCTGATGCAGAGTTGATTTGTGCGGCTAAGTCGATTTTTGACAGACTTCAGGTCAAGAACCTGAGATTAGAGCTCAACTCCATCGGTTGTCCTGAATGCAGAAAGAAATATCACGAAGCACTCAAAGAGTACTTTGAAACATATAAGGGCGAATTGTGCGAAACATGTTTAGGCAGACTTGATAGAAACCCAATGCGAATTTTAGACTGCAAATCTCCTGTTTGTTCAAAGATTGCAGACAATGCGCCAAAGGTGCTTGACTTCTTGTGTGATGAGTGCGCTGACCACTTCGAAAAGGTCAAAGCATTTCTTGACAAAGCACAGGTTGAGTATGTTGTTAATCCTACAATCGTGCGTGGACTTGACTACTATACAAAGACAGTTTTTGAATTTGTGTCTACTGACATTGGTGCTCAGGCTACAGTTTGTGGCGGTGGCAGATACGATGGTCTTATCGAAGAGCTCGGTGGACAGCATATGCCGTCATTAGGCTTTGCGCTTGGTATTGAGCGACTGTTGATGTTATTAGATGCACAGGGAATTGAGATCGAAAAACCTGCTACATGCGATATTTACTTTGCATCAATGGGTGAAAATGCTCAGGCAAAAGCGTTTGAACTGACACAGCTTGTGCGTTCAGCTTCTCTGTATGCTGAGTGTGATGTAGTCGGACGAGGACTACGCGCACAGATGAAATATGCTGACAAAATCGGCGCAAAATTCTCTATCGTTATCGGCGATAACGAAATCGAAGAAAACAAAGCAAAACTTAAAGATATGGAATCAGGCGAGCAACGTGATATTACACTTGGGGATGAGTTCCTCACTCAGTTTTACGATGCACTGTTTGACAAGCAGAACCCTGATGGATTAAAGATATAAGGAGTGACTGATATGGCAGAATTTATGACAGGACTTAAAAGGTCACACTACTGCGGTGATTTGAGAATTACTGACGTAGGAAATGAAGTAACAGTTTGTGGTTGGGTACAGCGCCAGCGAGATCTGGGTCAGCTTATCTTCATTGATTTGCGTGACCGCACAGGTATTGTACAGCTCGCTTTCACTGATACAACAGACAAAGAAATTTTTGAAAAAGCGTTTTCTGCTCGTAGCGAATATGTGCTTTGCGCTAAAGGTATTGTCAGAGAGCGTAGTGCTAAGACTGACAAGATTGCGACAGGCGATATTGAAATCGAGGTAACTGATTTAAGAGTGCTCTCAAAAGCACAGACACCACCTTTTGAAATCGTTGATGATTGTAAAACAAGCGAAGACATCCGTCTGAAATACAGATACTTAGACCTCAGAAGAAAGCCACTTTACGATAATATCTACCTGCGTTCAAAAATTGCTAAGGTTGCACGCGACTATTTCTATGAGAACGGCTTTATCGAAATCGAAACACCAATGCTTATTAAATCTACACCTGAGGGAGCTCGTGACTATCTTGTGCCATCAAGAATCCATAACGGCAAGTTCTACGCACTTCCACAGTCCCCTCAGATTTACAAGCAGCTTTTGATGCTCTCAGGATTTGACCGCTATATTCAGCTTGCTAAGTGCTTCAGAGATGAGGACCTGCGTGCTGACCGTCAGCCTGAGTTTACACAGATCGATATGGAGTTGTCGTTCGTTGATGTTGAAGATATATTAGAAATCAACGAAGGACTTTTCAAGCGTTTGTTCAAAGAAGTATTAAATCAGGAGCTCGAGACTCCGTTTGAGCGTATGACATACGCTGATGCTATGAACAAATATGGCTCAGATAAGCCTGATGTACGTTTTGATATGCAGATTCAGGATTTATCCGAACTTGTTAAGGATTGCGACTTCAAGGTATTTACTGATGCGGTAGCTAACGGCGGTTCAGTCAGAGCTATTGTTGCTAAAGGCGCTGCTTCAACTCTCACACGTAAAGAGATAGACAAGCTCACTGAATTTGTACGCGGTATCGGTGCTAAGGGCCTTGCGTTTGTTCGATGGGTTGAAGATACTCCTGCTTGTTCTTTCGCTAAATTTATGAAAGAGGGCGAGCTCGATAACATACTCAGCACAGTTGGCGCTGAGAAAGGCGACGTTGTTTTAATCGTTGCTGATAAAGACTCTGTGACACTTCCAACTCTCGGTGCACTTCGACTCAACGTAGCTAAGAAGCTCGACATCATCCCTGATGTGTTCAAATTTGTATGGATCGTAGACTTCCCATTCTTTGAGAAAGACGAAGAAAGTGGCGAGTGGGTTGCTATGCACCATCCGTTCACAATGCCAAAAGAAGAGTGCCTACCTTACCTTGATGCTGACAAGGGCAAGGTTATCGCTAAAGCGTATGACCTTACACTCAACGGCACAGAGCTTTCTTCTGGTTCTATCCGTATCACTGACTATGAGCTCCAGCAGAAGATGTTCAGAGCACTTAAGCTTACTGATGAAGAAATCGAAGCTAAATTCGGTTTCTTGGTTGAAGCATATAAGTATGGTGCTCCACCACATGGCGGTATGGGTATCGGCTTAGACAGAATCGCTATGATTCTCTGTAAGTGCGATTCATTACGTGATGTTACTGCTTTCCCTAAGGTGCAGAACGCATCTGAATTAATGAGTGATTGCCCATCACCTGTTGATACTGAGAGCTTAGACGTACTCGGTATAGCATTAAAAGAAACTGAAGACAAAGAGTAAAATTAAAAGCCTGCTTTAATTTAAGCAGGCTTTTTCATATCTTTATAGTTTATCAATGATGAGTGCTACAAACATCTGGATTTTTGTCGCATCAGCGATGCTTACATCACCCTCACCCGTTACATCAGCAGGCATCAACTGCTCATCGGTAAGTTTAGAGAGTTGTGCTAAGTGCATCTGGATGTAGGTTGCGTCTATAACAGTTATTTCACCATCTAAGTCAACATCACCGACTAAGTAGCTAGGCTCGTTGAGCTCAACGAAAGTTCTGTTGTACTTTTTAGCATAATCGCTCAGGGTTGAATCTTTATACCCGTAAATAGTTGCGTTTTGTGGAATGGTGTTTTCGCTGTCGAAAATCACGCAGTCTTTACTTTTCAGAGTGAAGTTATTCAAAGCGTCACACGCATAGAAAGCGTAATCTTTCAGATTTGCAGTATTGCTTTTGAGCTCAACTTCAGTGAGTCGTAAGCACCATCCGAACGCATACTCGCCGATAGTGAGTTCACCATTTCCAAAGTTCACTTCTACAAGTCCTGTGCAATCAGAAAAAGCGTAGTTGCCAATAGTTGTCACAGTATCAGGGATATCGATGCTCTTAAGCGCAAAGCATCTGATAAAAGCGTTGTTGCCAATAGAAGTAACACCGTATGGAACGTTAATATTGCTTAAAGTTGCGCAATCAGAAAAAGCTTTGTATCCGATGGTGGTTACATTGTCGCCGAGCTCTACGGTTGTAAGTTTTTTGCAACTGTCGAATGCTCGGTCTTCGATAGTAGTTACAGTATCAGGGATAGTAACCTTTTTCAGAGCGTGGCAACTGTAAAAAGCTTTTTTGCCGATTGTAGTGACTTTGTTTCCGTCAATTTCTGATGGGATGACAAACTCTGCATCAAGGCTGTCGTATTTAGTTATTTTGATGTCACCATTTTCGAGTTGTTCATATTCGAGCACATTCGGCTCGTCTGTTGTTTCCTGTGCAAAAGATGTGATGCACGACATAGTGGACATCAATACAAATGATAGGATTAAACACAAAAGTTTTTTCATAAAATCCCCTTCTTATCAGAGAATACGTAAATTACCTTTTGATTATAACATCACAGTGTTTTTTGTCAACAAACAAAAGGTGTAACGATTAAGTAAATACAGATGTATTGAAAAATATGCAAAAATAATTTATACTACAGTAGAGGTGACTTTATGAGAGTAATAAAAGCACAGGATATCAAAGACGCAGTAAAAGCTATGTTCATCAGCCTTAACTGCGAGATTGGTGAAGACATAACAAACGCGCTGAAAATTGCGCTAGATATAGAAGAGAGCGATACAGCAAAGTCTGTGCTAACGCAGTTAATTGATAATAACGAGATAGCTAAAAATGAACAGATTCCACTGTGTCAGGACACCGGTATGGCGGTGCTATTCGTAGAATATGGCGACAAGGTGGTTATAGACGGCGATTTCGACGAAGCGATTAATCAGGGTGTAAAAGAAGCGTATCTTGAAGGGTACCTTAGAAAATCAGTTGTAGATGACCCTGTTTTCGACAGAAAAAACACTAAAGATAACACCCCTGCTGTGATACATACAAAAATTGTTAAAGGCGAGACGCTTAGAATAACAGCAGGCTCAAAAGGTTTTGGCAGCGAGAATATGTCACAAATAAAGATGCTTTCTCCATCAGCATCAGTAGAGGGTGTGAAAGCGTTTGTGCTTGACACTGTTAAGAAAGCAGGCCCTAACCCTTGCCCTCCTATTGTAGTCGGAGTAGGTATCGGTGGAACATTTGAACAAGCCGCACAGCTGTCAAAGAGAGCAACTTTCCGTAGTGCTGACAGTAGCAACGCTGACGAAAGATACGCAGAGCTTGAAAAAGAGCTTTTGGATGAGATTAATTCGATTAATATCGGCCCTGCAGGACTCGGTGGAAAGACAACCGCTCTGGCTGTCAATATCGAGTACTCGCCAACTCACATCGCATCTATCCCGGTTGCAGTGAATATTTGTTGTCATGCGTGCAGACATAAAAGTGTAGAAATCTAAGGAATATTGTTATGATAAAAAAACTGACATTACCGCTTAAAAAAGAAGACATCGCTAATCTAAGAGCAGGTGAAAGTGTTACATTAACAGGTGAGCTGTATACAGCCAGAGATGCTGCTCATAAACGCTTTTACGAGATGTTGCAAAATGGCGAAGAACTACCTATTGATGTGAACAACCAGACTATATACTATGTTGGCCCTGCACCTGCAAAGCCTAGTATGGTTATTGGCCCTTGTGGTCCTACATCGTCGTATCGTATGGATAAGTACACACCGATTTTACTTGATATGGGACTTTCCGCTATGATAGGAAAAGGTGAACGTAGTGACGAGGTTATCGCTTCTATAGTCAAAAACAAAGCAGTGTACTTTGCAACTATCGGCGGTGCCGCAGCGCTTATATCTAAGAGCGTAGAAAAAGATGAACCTATCTGTTTTTCCGATTTAGGTACTGAAGCAGTGCACAAATACACTGTAAAGGATTTTCCGTGTATTGTTGCGATAGATAGCTTGGGAAATGATGTTTACAAAAGATAATATAAAGAAAAGCCACCTGAAAATGATATGCACCCCAAAAGTTAGACACTTTTGGAGGTGCATATTTTTATGGCA
>JAUMXP010000141.1 GCA_030529125.1 Eubacteriales bacterium
CACCATGGGAACCATTACCGACAGAGCCTTTGGAACCAGATCCGTCAGAACCACCTTCTGATGATCCAACAGAGCCACCGCCAGTAGAACACCCAACAATCAGTCCATATTACGACACATATATTGAAGTCTTGGTGGATTCTAAGAAAGTTCCGCTGACAAATACAAATGTGTACTGTAAATTTGTAGATTCAAACGGAAACGAAATCCGTCCGGAAGATCAGTACGGCAACCACCGCAAAGCAAAAATGGTGAGATGGACCTCAACTAAAATAACTTACAGATACTATCCGTATCAGAATAATATCATTAAGCATGCAGGAAATTACACCTACTATTTCTACAACGCAAGCGGCGAGATACTTGCCAGTGGTTCAGGATACTTCCCTGTTTAACAAAACAATATTTGACCATAAACAACCCCCTGTGAAAAGACCCGATTATATTAATCGGGTCTTTTCTTTTACAAAAAATTTGATAAAATTATATTATAGTGAAACTTTTTTGAGTTTTTTCGTGTTTTATTATTGAAGGGGGGAATAAAATGGCTGAAGCTATGTATGCAGGACTGACTTATGAGCAGGTTGTGAGAAAATACACGCAAACTGTCGGTTCAGTCTGTGTTGTCAGGCTGAAAAACTGGGCTGATGCCGAAGATTGTTTTCAGAATGTATTCACAAGATTATACACAAAATCCCCCGATTTTAAAGACGAAGAACATCTGAAAGCGTGGCTTATCCGAGTTTCTATCAACGAGTGCAATAACTATTTGCGTGATAATAAACCCCTTCTCCCCTTACTCGACGCTAAAGAAACGGCACTCGAATTCCCCCATGACGAACTTGATATTTCGTGGGCACTATTACAGCTTGAGCCGAAATATCGAAACGTCTTGTATCTTTACTATAAGGAGCGATATAAAATAGACGAAATCGCGTATATTGTCGATAAGCCTGTCTGCACGGTAAAAACCTTGCTCAGGCGAGGCAAAGAAAAGCTTAGAAAAATCTACGGAGGTGATGACGTATGAAAAAGGTGAATTTTAATAACCTTAATAATATTGAAATACCTGAAGCGTGGACACAAAAAGCACTTACTTTACCTAAGGCACTTGATAGCAAAAAAGGTGCTCTGATTTTTGGAAGGTTTTCTAAAAAGCTCGTATTGGTTGCGAGCATTATTTTAGTATGCGCCCTGAGTGTATCCCTCTTCATTTTTACACAAAAGGGCGACATACTAAATACTTATGAGCCATCTCATAGCAGTAGCGAAGATGTGACATTGTTCCAAAGCGAGCCAGAAAATCAAGATGAAAACTTTTTTGCAGGTGGGGCTAAAGAAGAATCTCAAACAGAGGGCACTGCTTTTGATGAATACTCACAGAAAGCTACAGAAAAACAAAACAAACCAGCTACTCCGAGCGAAAAACCGAAAAACCCTGCCCCTGATTCATCAAGCACAGACAACCCAGACTCAATAGTTAACCCAAAACCTGACTCAACACCTCCAAAAAAACCTGAATCTTCAAATCCGGGTAGCTCGGATTCATCAACTGAAGAACCGACTCCTACAGAGCCACCTGAAGATTACGAAGTAGATAGCCCTGGTGACATCAATGATGGAAAGATAGAAGTATTTTTTCCTAAATCAAGTCTGACAGGTAGCTCTGTATTTTGCCAGATTTATGAGATGAATGGTACACCACTAGGTGATAGCGATCCTCTTGCTGATTCGCATCGTGCTTATCTGAGTTTTTCGTCTACAAGTGTAGATGGTACTGACTCATATCAAAAAGTAACCTACTATCTCGACAAGGGAGGTTTTTCCCTTTCAAAAGGCACATATCGTTATTGTTTTTACAACGAAGACGGAAAAATTATATGTAACGGTATTTTTGATGTTAACTAATAAGTAAATAAAACTATAGAAAGACCCGATGTAAAAACGTCGGGTCTTTTCTTTAACAAAAAATTTGATAAAATCATTTTATGGTGAAACCATTTTGTATATATTCAGGGTGTTATAGGTAAAGGGGGGATAAATATGGATAAAGCTCAGTTTGCCGGCATGAGCTTTGAACAGGTTGTCGATAAATTTAAAAACACTGTAGGTGCAGTGTGTGTTGTTAGACTCAACAATCGCTATGATGCAGACGACTGCTTCCAGAATACGTTCTTAAGACTTTATAAAAAATCCCCCGATTTTAAAGATGAAGAACATCTGAAAGCGTGGTTGATACATACAGCAATAAACGAGTGCAAACGTTTTATGCGAAAAAACCGACCATATTTTTCTCTCGATGATTCCAGCACGGTTATGCTGTCGTTCCCTCAGGAAAAGTGTGATATGTCATGGGCTTTGTTTGAATTAGACACTAAATATCGTGACGTGATTTATCTGTATTACTGTGAAAAGTACAAGGTTAATGAAATTGCACAAATACTGAAAAAATCACCGAATACAGTTAAAACCCTGTTAAGGCGCGGACGCGAGAAACTGAAAATTTTGTATGGAGGTGTTGACGATGAATGATTTTAACTTTGACAAAATGAAAAATTTCAACACTCCGAACGAATGGGCAGAAAAAGCAAAAGAGATTCCTGTGATAACTGAAACGAAGACCCCCCTCTTTGTTTTCAGACACCCACGCGCTTTTGCTGTTGCTATGAGTTTCTTGTTTGTCGTTGTGCTTAGTGTTAGTTTCTTTGTTTTTAAACCAGATGAAGACATTTTGCCTGTGGCGACTAATGCTCAAAATTCTGAAGAAACAGTGATAAAAACAGAAAACACCCACCCTACAGACAATACAAAAGAAACAGAAAAAGAGTTTGAATCTGGCGGATATGTAAATATCGAGCCTGAGGAGAGCGAGCCACAGACACAAGCCAACACTTCTGAAAAGCCGATGCAAAAACCGACAAGCTCTACAGAAAAAATCGAACCTTCAGAAAAACCGAGTGAAACTCAGCCTGTAAATGACCCTACCGATAAACCATTACTAGAACCTACAAGCGAGTCGACTCAAAATCCGTCAACGAATATTTCAAACAAACCTGTTGTTTGTAGAGGGAGTTATTCGCTTGTCAATTCATGGGAAGTAAATTCGGTTGATATTTTTTGCAAGATTTATGACAGTAATGGCAATCTGATGGGTGATCAGGATCTGTACTCTTATCAGCATGAAGCTTCGATAGATTCGATGACCATGTCTATGGCTTATGTGTCATACGAACCTGCTTCAAAGGGACTTTTGTTACCTAAAGGGCAGTATAGCTTTTATTTCTACAATTATTTTGGAACAATTCTTTCGCAAGGATTTGTCAACGTATCATGATTTATTCAACTGAATGTATCAAATAAAACGAGGTGTATATTATGAAAAAGTTAATCAAAAGTATTCTACCATTTACATTAGTTTCTATTATGTTAATCAGCCTTATCCCGAGCGCTTTTGCATCAAATATCAGCAAAGACTATGCAGACAACTATATGCCTGGCACTGTGCTTGTAGGTGTGAAAAAAGACGCTCCAACACTACAGGAGATTATCCCTGAGTTTGAAATTGTAAGAACAGAACACGCTAAGATGGACCCTGCTTACATTTCATATGTTGACTCACCTAAATCAGATGTGACATACGTCAAACTGGTTTTAGCTGAGCAGACAAAGGAAATTGTATGGGAGGCAATCGACGCACTCAATCGCAGTGAGTATATTACTGTGGCAGAGCCGTTCTACTGTGTGTATCAAAAGTATGCTCCCGGTCGTGTAATCGTAAGCTTGGATAACGGCATATCTATCGATTCTGTAACGCAGGGTTTGAATATTAAAGATACAAGACTCCTCACTCCCGGCTCAGACCTCAGTATCCACCTAATTTATCTTGAAGAACAGACTAAAGAGGTGGTTTGGGAAGCTATGCAGATACTAAACGGCAGAAAAGGTATCAAATGTGCAGAACCTGATTATTATATGGAATTTGCGGTTGTTCCTGAGTATAAAGAAGGCGATGCTGATGACGACGGAAAGCTGACTGTACTTGACGCAACAAAAGTGCAGAGATATCTCACAGACTCCAAAGAAGTTATAAACATGGAGAATTCAGATGTATATGGCGATGGAAATATCAGCATTTT